>NZ_CP016808.1:7030000-7246671 GCF_002741035.1 Paenibacillus sp. BIHB 4019
TGGCCCCGCTGAAATCACAACCATATATTTTCATCCATAAGCCCCTCCACCGTTACTCTCATTCTATTATAATACTTTATTAGCGTCTCCTTGCAATTTCAAAAAAATAGAGCTCGCACCATAAAAAAGATGGCTCCAGTAATAAAAACGGAACCACCTTTTAATTAATCCTGCTATTAATTGCCACTCAGTCCTCCGGCTCTGTTGTGTCGTAGCTCACAAAATACTTCGGCATTCCTCCTCCATTCCTTGCAGCATCTACAATATTTATCTCGAACCCATTTGCCCCATAGAGAATAGGTACTTCAATAGTGAACTCGCCATTTGCAGTAAAAGTTGCTTCATATATCTGATGATCAAGCCATGAATAAGCCGATACGCTTATACCTGAATAATCGCCCAGTATGTCAACGAGCAAGTCGCTAATAACACGCCCGCGAATCATACCAATTTGACCAGAAACAATAATTTCCGGACTATACAATTCGTGCACGGGCTCGCTCATATCTATAATGCATTCCGCCAGCTGATCAATTAAATAATCGTCCGGCCCCAAGCCTACCCGCGGGACGATTACATAATAGCCTTGATCCAACTGAAAGTAGGACGAGCTCGCTGTTACCATGCCATACCAATCGCTAAGTTTGTAGCTGCCCGGAGACATGCCGTTCACTTCCTCCAATATCTTCCCTTTCCACGTCAAGCCGTTCCCCACTACAGCATAGGCATCAAGCGAAAAATAGGAAAGCGGCTCGTTAATCGTATAACTAATGTCGGTATAGTCCATTTCATGATTAAAATCTGGAGAAAAAATATAAGGAGCAACCGCAACATCCGTTACTTGAGCTGGTTGCAATGAAAGCTTTTGATCTCCAATAGAAGATAATGGTACAAAGCCAGACGGCAATGTGATTGGCGCGTTTGTTGTGCCAGCCTCTACTGCCATCGCCCCTGTTGGAAATGAAAACAACAGCATAAAAGCCAGGGTGCAAAATAATATCTTTCTCCGAACAGCTAAGCGTTCAAAAAACAGCTGCATGAAACCCCTCCCGATTTCTATCTCAAATGAATACAAGCTTGAGGCCTTTTGTGCTCCTTCCCTATGTATTTATAAGTGAACGAAACCCAAATTATGTATATCATTGCGCAAGTGGCTTATTCCAAATGTTTAAAGCATTCGATTGAGTGCATTCAATGAGCATCTGAAAAAAAATGGGCCCTGCGTTACCAGTTGGTAACACAGGGCCCGCTCTTCGCTGCATGCACCGGTTAAAAAGGCAGGAGCACAATGCCTACTTTATTAGCTCTACTTTTTGGATGCATGCTTAGAAGCTTTCGCTTTCGAAATGCAGCTGTGGCCACGGCTTCCGCGACTACTACGACTTCCACGGCTGCGGCAGCTTTTGTGGCAGGAATCTTGATTCGCATCTACGTCGGAATACTTGTATTCGTACAAATGTTTTTCACATGGAACGCAATCATGGTCTACTATAATATACGAGAATGGGTCAGGCCTAGCTTGTGTTAAGGCCCTGCGACACAACTATCCCTACTAGCGGTTATCTATTTTTTCCGGGTATAAGTCATGGTTCATCAGGCGGTTTTCCGCCATTTGCTCGTATTTTGTGCCCGGCTTTCCATAATTGCAATAAGGGTCGATAGAAATGCCTCCGCGCGGCGTGAACTTGCCCCAGACCTCAATATAGCGGGGGTCCATCAGCTTGATCAGATCGTTCATAATAATGTTCACACAGTCCTCGTGGAAATCTCCGTGATTGCGGAAGCTGAATAAGTACAGCTTGAGCGACTTGCTTTCTACCATTAACACATCGGGAACATAGGAAATATATATCGTGGCAAAATCCGGCTGACCCGTCATTGGGCAAAGGCTCGTAAACTCCGGGCAGTTAAACTTCACAAAATAATCCCGGTACGGATGCTTGTTGTCAAAGGACTCCAAAATGTCAGGGGAATATTCGAACGTATAATTCGTTCCCTGATTGCCAAGCAGGCTAATCCCCTGCAGCTCTTCTTCTTTTCTTCCACTCATCGTTGTTCGCTCCTTCTCTTATCCTTCATTGCAAACCTTCTATTTCTAAACCCATCAATCTATGCACAGTGAACAAGCGTAACGTCTGTCGCTAACCTCTGGCGGCCAAGCTACCGTTTCGCGTAGAAATATAGAAAAGGGATGGAAAGAACCTATCCTTTCCTAATATTTAAATAAAGCGTTACTCCGCTTGGCTAAACGCCGCGTTTGTTGCCCCACACCCAGGCGTGCAGCTGCGGCAGCACCCTCACCTGATTCATGTCGCTGCGCACCATCACGCGCTCAATCAGCCATTCATACCGTTCCACGAGCTTGTCGCGCAGCTTGCCATTGTCGCCTTCGGCAAGATCATCATTGCCCGCTTGGACGAAAAAAAGCACTCCCGGATACCGCGCGTGGACACTTGCGGCATACGCCAAATCAGCGTCGTCAAATACGACGACCTTCAGGCTAAAGCTGCGTGCCGCCTCCGACAGCCGGCTTACGATCTGGTCCAGCATGTCCCAGTTGGTGACCATGCCGGAGCTGGGCGGCTTGGGCGACAACGTCAGCTCGTCAATGTCGAGCAGCCAGTCCTGCCACTTGCTGCCCTGCGTTTCCAGCGCAACCTGGATGCCTGCGGCATGCAGCCCCTGCACGAGCTCGCCCGCATGGCGAAGCAGCGCCGGATTGCCGCCGGACAGCGTCACATGCGAGAACGCTTCTCCGCCGACGGCGTGCAGCTCAGACATCACTTCCGCTGCGGTGAGCATGCGGATCTCATCCTTGCCTGTGCCGTCCCAAGTAAAGGCAGAATCGCACCATGCGCAGCTGTAGTCACAGCCGGCTGTGCGGACAAACATCGTTTTTTGCCCGATGACCATGCCTTCCCCTTGCACAGTCGGCCCGAAAATTTCCATAACCGGGATACGCGCTTCGGCCTGCTTAAGCATCGGGAGCAGCAGCCTTAGCTTGAATTTGTGCAGCCGCTAGCGGCTGCTCCGTCTTTTTGGGGCGGTAAATGACGTAGCTCGTTGGGGTTTCTCGCAAAAACACTTGAACACAGCGCGGCTTGTTCGCCAGCTGATCCAAATGACTTTGCGTAATTTCATAGATGGTGCGCGCAACGACTTCCGTTGTCGGAAAATGCTCCGCGCTCCGCGCATGGAAATGCTCGTTGTCATCATTTAAATACGTATGGTCAAAGCGGTCATGAATAAGCCGCTTAATGAGAGCAAAATTAACAAGAAAACCGGAAGCATCCAGCTCATCGCCAGCGATCGTCACATTGGCGAAATACGTATGCCCATGAATTTGGGCGCATTTGCCCGCATCGGCGCTCGGAATGCTGTGCGCGGCGGCAAAATGCATATCTTTGTTCAGCTCATAGCTGTAGGGATGTGTTGCGGAAGGGTAAATTTGCTGAATCACTCGGCCATCTCCTCCTTGCGAGAAGACAAATATTGCCGGAGGCCCTGCGATCTGAGCTTGCATGCCGGGCATTCGCCGCAGCCATCTGCAATGATGCCATTATAGCAGGTTAGCGTCTTGTTTCTGACGAAATCAAAGGCGCCCAGCTCATCGGCAAGCTGCCACGTTTGCGCTTTATTCAGCCACATTAGAGGGGTCTCAATGACGAACGGGTAGTCCATCGCGAGATTAAGCGTCACATTCGTTGATTTAATAAAGATGTCGCGGCAATCGGGATAGCCGCTGAAATCCGTCTCACATACGCCGGTTACGACCGTATGTGCGCCAATCTGCTTGGCAAGTATCGCTGCGAACGATAGAAACAGCAAATTACGGCCATCTACGAATGTCGTCGGCAGGCCGCCTTCTGTTTGTTCAATGGCAATATCGTCCCTCGTCAGCGCATTTGGCGCCAACTGATTAAGCAGTGACATATCCAGCACATGATGCTTGACGCCTAGCTCCTCTGCAATTTGTGCAGCAGAGTCCAGCTCCAGCTTGTGGCGCTGCCCATAATTGAACGTCACAGCCTCCACAACGTCATAACGCTTGAGAGCCCAAAATAAACAGGTCGTGCTGTCCTGCCCTCCGCTAAATACGACGACGGCTTTTTTCGCCGCTTGTCCGCCTGGTGCTGTTTGATTTTGCTTCACTTCTTGTGCGGCTTGCATTTCTTGTGTTGCTGTCATCTTTCATTCTCCTCTCTTCAATGCCGGCTAGAGCCGGGGCATGCAGAGAGATCCTTCGAACCTTTTGCCCATAAAACAAGGTGAAACGGCCAAAAGCCATCCTCTGGCGGTAAAGCTGCCGTTTCGCGATGAAATATAAGAGTGTATAAAGGTGAAACTTATACCTTCTTATATTTTAAAAAACGGAATTCATCTTGCCATTCCATTTTCCTTAGTTTTTTATAGAGGGAGTTCGCGAACCTCTCCTGTCGTGATGCGCCGTATGCGGCGTTCACTCCAGACTTTATATTTTCATACCTCTCGTACTATAGCACAGCTGCGGGCCGCTGAACAAGGGAAGACATTGGGCCCATACAAGGATAATCGAGCTTTTTGTCGAATATCATGAGGGACTGGAAATGCTTCACCTTCATCATCCTATAAAATGCATGCAGCAGGAGGAAGATACGTCAATGGCTTTTAAATTAAATAATGTGAAAGAAAACAAAAATGTCTTCATTCAAGATCAAATGGGCGGATTCAGCATTTTGGAATACAAAGAAGATCTCAGCTCCACGAATGCGCTGGAAGCACAAGCGAACTATTTTATGAATCAAAGCAATATGCGCAAAAAACAGCTGATGATTGAGCTGAGCAACAATGAAATTATGATGAGCGCAGGTGCCATGCAGTATATGATTGGCAGCATTGAAATGAATTCCGGCATTAAAGGCGTTGGCGGATTGATGCGCAATTTAGTCGCTGGCGCTGTAACCGGCACGTCCGCCGTTAAACCGGTATACAAAGGGACAGGCACGATTATGCTGGAGCCGACTTATCGCTATTTGTGGCTTATTGACGTGGATAATGACCATATTGTCATCGAAGACGGCCTATTTTTAGCTTGCCACTCGACACTCGAATTAAGCGTAAGCGCACGCAAAACCCTTTCCTCGGCTGCGCTTGGCGGCGAAGGGCTGTTTAATTTAAGCGTCAGAGGAAAAGGCGTGCTCGCTGTGGAAGCGCCCATCCCTTCAGAAGAAGCGGTAGTCGTCGAGCTGCAAAATGATGTGCTTAAAGTAGACGGCAACTTTGCTTTAATGTGGTCAAGCTCCCTTGACTTCACTGTAGAAAAATCCGGGAAATCGCTTTTGGGCTCCGCCGCTTCTGGCGAAGGTCTCGTTAACGTGTACAGAGGAACGGGCCTCGTATGGCTAGCGCCGCTTACCGACTATAAACCGCTGTCTCAAGCAGGAGCACGACGTTAATCCGATATACACACAAAAAAGACCGCGTTCCCTCATAAGGGAGCGCGGTCTTTCGTATGAACGCCTATTAAGAATGCCTATTAGCGGGCAGGCAAGTTCAATTGCCACGATACGCCATATTTATCCTCCAGCCAGCCGAACAACGTGCTGACCGGCGATGGCGACAATGGCATTAATACTTTGCCATCCTCCGCCAGCTTTGCGAAAACCTCGTTGATTTCCGCCTCGCTGTCGCAATTTACGAATAAGGAAAGCGCGGGAGTAAAGGCATGGGGATGCGAATCGCTGAGCTGATTGTCAATGCACATCACCTGCTGGCCTTTTATTGAGAAAATAGCGTGCAGCACCTTAGGCTTAGCGCCAGGCTCGCTTTGCGGATAATACTTTGCGCTTACAATGCCAGCATCCTCGAACGCGGAAACATATAGCTTCATCGCCTCGTCAGCTTGTCCCGAAAACATCAAAAAGGCAAATACCTTCTGTTCCATTTCTCCTTCACTCCCTCTTCATTTATGCGCTTGCCAGTTTCACAGCTGCGTTCAATGCAGCAGCGATTTCCCGTTCGATTGCTTCCGCTACAACGTTCGTATGCGGATCATATTCTTGGGCCAAATCTGCATCGGCATAGCCGTCCAAAGCTAGAATCGCCCCGGCGCGTGCGCCGCGCAGCGTGGCAATAATGTAGAGTGCGGCAATTTCCATCTCGACCGCAAGCGCGCCAGCCTGCTTATACTGCTTATGCGGAATGTCCACCACGCCTGTAAAGAAAGCATCCAGCGTGACGGTAATCCCTTTTTTCACGATGCCGCCTTCCGCCACAGCTGCCGCATAAAGGGCGCTGCTAACTTCATGATCGGCAACCGCTGGGAACCCATCCGGCACCAGCTGCCGCGTCAAGCCGTCTGCGCGAACCGCAGCCGTGCTGACAACTAGGCTGCCGGCCGGATAATCGGCCGAATAAGAGCCCGCTGTACCGACGCGGATCAGCGTCGTAACGCCGCCCTTGATCAGCTCCTCAAAGCATATCGCCGCTCCCGGCGAGCCTACACCATGGCTGACTACCGCAAGGCGCATTCCTTTGTAGGTTCCGACGAAGCTGCGGTATTCGCGGCTGAATGCCAGCTCGCGCTTTTCTTCCAAATGCCCTGCAATCGTCTCCGCGCGTTTCGGATCGCCGCAAACGATAGCAATAGCGGGCAAATCTTCAGTATTCACTTGTAAAATCGGCAGCAGCAAGCTAATCCCACTCCTTTTTATGCCATTCATCTTCAGGCAAGTCTATATCTTCTCCCGAGAAACGCTGCTCCTCGAACGGATCAGCGTAATTGTGGAAGCCGTTGCGCTCCCAGAAGCCTGGGCGGTCTTCCGTCATAAATTCAAAGCCGCGAATCCATTTCGCGCTTTTCCAGAAATACAAATGCGGCACCAAGAGGCGCAGCGGCCAGCCATGCTTCGGTGTCAGCTGCTCGCCATCATAGCTATGGGCGAGCAGCACATCCTCCCGCAATAAATCTTCAAGCGGCAAGTTCGTTTCATAATCCTGATCGGCATAAATCATCACATATTTGGCCTCCGGCTTCACGTGAAGCAGCGGCAGCAAATCCTTGAATTTGACGCCTATCCACTGCGTATCCAGCTTCGACCAGCGAGTCACGCAATGAATATCGTTTACTTGCGTCGTTTGCGGCATCGCCATCAGCTGCTCATAGGAAAACACCGTTTCCTGCTCTACGGCACCGCTAATTGTCAGCGTCCATTCTGCCATATTATACTCAGGCACTTCATTCTCATGCAAAATGGGAAAACGGTCCGTCAGCGCTTGTCCAGGCGGAACCCGGTGGGCGATTTCCGCGGCCACTTCAATATGCCGAACCGGCGCTTTTTTCAAACGTTCAGCTTTACTGATCATGCTCACTTTAACCTCCTTCAATTATGCGGCTTGCAGCAAGGAACCTAGCGCGAGCTTTCGTTTGCCTTGCGCGCCTCCGCCAAATAGCTTTTATCCTTGAAGAAAAACATTGCTATTATCGTTACCACATATGGCAGCATCATCGTAAAATGGACCGGCAGCGCATAGCCCTGCAGCCGGGTGCTGAGCGCATCCATAAAACCAAACAACAAGCTCGCTCCCGCAACGCCAAGCGGATTAGACTGGCCAAGCATCGTCGCAACTAACGCGATAAAGCCGCGGCCAGCCGTCATGCCTTCGGTAAACATCGTAACTTGACCAAGCGACAGCTGCGCTCCGGCAAGCCCGCATAAAACGCCGCACATCAGCACCGCTCCATATTGGATATGCGTAACCTTGATGCCGAGGCTTCTTGCGGCAACCGGATTTTGTCCCGCGGCAAGCAAGCGGAAGCCGGATACGGTTTTAAATAAATAATACTGCAAACAAGCGACGAGAACGATCGATAAATAGACGAGCGGCGAATGGCCGGATACGACATCCCCGACCCAAGGAATATCCTTGATCAGCGGAATATCCCACTTGGGCAGGCCGACCATGCTTTTATCGTAATAAGCGCCTTTGACATCAAAGATCGCCCGCAAGGAAAACGTCGTCAGCCCCAGCGCGAGAAAGTTAAGCGAAATCCCGACGACAATGACGTTTGCCTTCAAATGAATGGCCATATAGGCAAGCAATAAGGAGAACACGAGCACGCAGACGATAGCGAACAATACTGCAAGCCACACGCTGCCCGTCAAATGGTTGCCGACAATCGCCGAGAAGGCGCCAATAAGAATGAGCCCTTCCAAACCGACGTTAAACAGGCCGACCCGCGCGCATAACGCACCGCCGAGCGCTGCAAGCAAAATCGGCGTAATCATGCGGAGTGTCGAAGCGAACAGGGAAACATCAAACAGCTGATCCACCTTAAGCCCCCGCCTTCTTCTTTTTCTTAAAGAATGAATAAGTAAACTTTGCGGAAATAAACAAAATGAGTACGGCCTGAATAATACTTGATACTTCCAGCGGCACATCGGTATTGCGCTCGACGCCCATGCCGCCAGTTTGCAGCGCAGCCAGCAATATAGCAGCGAGCGCCGTGCCTAGCGGATTCGATCCGGCTAGCAGCGTCGCCATAATGCCTGACCAGGCGTACCCGGGAGAGGTAAGTGCGCCATCCAAATAACGGTATTGCGTGCCCAGCACCTCTCCGGCTCCAGCAAGACCAGCAAAACCGCCGCTGACGAACATGCTGTACAGCATCAGCCTTCCGCGATTAACGCCGCCATAGCTTGCGAATAACGGATTTCCGCCCATCATGCGAATTTCATAGCCTTTAACCATATAACGCATAAACCAGGCTAGCGCTATAGCCCCAATGAGCGCAAACAAAAACCCTGCATGCAGGCTCATCCCTTGAAACAGCTTTGGCAGCCACACGCTCTTATCCACCATAACCGTCTGCGCCATTGCTGCGGAGCCGGATCTGTCCATCAATGGGTAGGAAACGACATAGCCGGCAAATAACGACGCTATATAATTGAGCAATAAGGTCGTAATCAATAAGTTCATGCGAAACCGGGCATCCAGCCATCCGGCAAAAGCAGACCATAGCCCGCCGGCAATGACGCCGGCCAGCAGCGCTGCGACAAGCTTAAGCCAAGCTGGCCCCGGCAAATAAATCGCGGTCACTGCGGCGCTTAGCGCGCCGAGTACCATTTGTCCCTCGGAGCCCATATTGAAAAAGCCAGCGCGGAAGGCGAGCGCCACTCCAAGCCCTATCAACATAATAGGCGTAGCGCGGCTTAATGTATTGGTGAAAAAATAAAAACTGCCGAAAGCGCCCTTCCACATCTCGGCATATGTCTCGGTTATAGAACCGCCAACAATCGCAATGGCGATGGCGCCCGCTCCGAGACCGACAATGATGGCGAGAAGCGGCTGCATTAACGCCCCCAGTATTCCTTTAAGCTTGTCCACCCGTTTATCCTCCCGCCATTAACAGACTAATTTCTTCTTCCGTAGCCGTTAAGCCCGGCAGCTCGCCGACGATTCGGCCTTCATTCATAACGAGCACGCGGTCGGACAGCTTTAGTATTTCCGTCAGCTCAGATGACACGAGCAAAATCGCTCCGCCATTAGCCCGCCGCTTCAACAGCTCGCCATGAATAATTTCCATCGCGCCGATATCGACGCCACGGGTAGGCTCCGCCGCAATTAGAAATGGCGTTTCCTGGGCAAGCTCGCGAGCCACAATCAGCTTCTGCAAATTGCCTCCCGATAAATACTGCGCCTTCGTATGAATGGAGCCTGTCTTGATGCCAAAACGCTCGACCCAGCCGCTTACGAGCTGGCGAATCGCCGCGCCGCGCAATACGCCTCCACGCTGATAGCGGCTGGCGTGGCCCATAAGGCCATTTTCCAGCACCGTCGCATCCTTAGCCACGCCCCATTGATAGCGGTCCTCTGGTATATGAGCAAGCCCTTGCTCACGAATACTGCGTACAGACTCGCCCGTAACATCTTTGCCCCGCAGCAGAGTTTGGCCAGAATCGACAGGGGCAAGTCCCGAAATCGCCTGCAGCAGCTCCGATTGCCCATTGCCAGAAATACCGGCGATGCCCACAATTTCTCCGGCGTGAACACTGAGGCTCACTTGATCAAGCTTCGGCTTCCCATGCTCGCCTTTTATCGTTAGCTGCACCGCTTCCAGCACCTTCTCGCCACTAGCCGGGGCTTCCTTCTGCAAATCCAGCAGCTCGCGGCCAACCATCATCCGCGACAGCTCTTCAATGCTCGTATCCGCTGCATTGACCGTACCGCTAAGCTTGCCGTCGCGCAGCACCGTAATGCGGTCAGCTGCATCCATAATTTCCTGCAGCTTATGGCTGATCAGAATGAAGCTTTTGCCTTGTGCAGCCAGCCGCTTAATCGCAACCAGCAGTTCCTTGACTTCAAGAGGAGTCAGCACTGCCGTCGGCTCATCCAAAATAATGATTTCTGCTCCCTGATGCAGCACCTTCAATATTTCTACACGCTGCTGCAAGCCTAGCGAGCAATCCTCTACCTTTTTCCACGGATCAACCGGCATGCCATAAGAAGCGCCCAATTGCTCTGTTATCAGTGCTGCTTGCTTGCGGTCAAAGCGTGCTGTCTTGGCAGGCTCGCGGCCAATGACGATATTTTCAGAAATAGTGAACGTCGGAAAGAGCATAAAATGCTGATGCACCATTCCAATTTTACTGCTAATGGCATCCGATGGACTATGAAACGCCACCTGCTTGCCATCTACAACGATGCTGCCAGAAGTCGGCGTCTCCATGCCGTACAAAATGCGCATCAATGTCGTTTTTCCAGCGCCATTTTCTCCGACTAGCGCATGAATTTCCCCTTTACGCAGCGAAAAATCCACTTCGCTATTGGCTTTTAGCGCTCCGTAGGATTTTGTAATCTTATTCATTTGCAGCAGCATGCGGGCAGCTCTCCTCTCACAATAAACCAAGGTGAAACGGCCGCGCGCCGTCCTTTGACGGTGCGCGGCGTTTCAGTCCGAGAAATATAGAGAAAGTATGGCGAAATCATATACTTTCCTATATTTCAAAAACAAGCAAACCGGCTGCCCGCTGGCAGCCGGTGCATCTTCTTATTTCGCCGCTGGAAGCTCCACGACGATTTTGCCTGATATAATATCATCGGCAATGGCTTTCACTTTTGTTACCGTATCTTCGCCAACAAAAGGGCTAAGTGCCGATTTGCTGTCTTGTGTAACGAATGTAAGGCCTACACCTTTCTCCTTCAAGCCATAGTCAGTTGCTGTAAAGTCGAATTGGTCATTTGCGAATGCTTTAACCGTTTCGTAGGCTACTGCATCTGTGCCTTTCAATTGGGAAAGGACGATATGCTCAGGATCAAGCTCCGTACGGTCGATATCTTGACCGGAAGCGTACAGGCCTTTTTCCTTCGCTGCTTCAAATACGCCAAGATCGCCAACCGCCGACATGCCCGCTACGAAATCCGCACCTTGCGAATACTGCAGCAGCGCAAGCTCTTTGCCTTTTGCCGAGTCATTGAAGTTACCTACATAGTTAATCAAAAACTTTGCATCTGGATTTGTGCTTTTAAGTCCTTGTTCAAAACCATATGTGTATTTCTTAAGCAGCGGCGTGTCCATTGCTACTACTGCACCAACTACATTCGTTTTAGTGGAGAGGCCAGCAGCTGCGCCTAGCAGGTAAGCAGCTTCCTGCTCACGGAACACGACGCTGCGTACGTTCGGCTGATCCACGACTGTATCGATAATCGCAAACGGCTTGTCCGGATTTTCTGGAGCTACTTTATTAAGGGCGTCTTCCGCTTGGAAAGTTGCTGTGATGATCAGATCGTAATTGTCTGCTACCGCTGCGCGCAGGTTTTGCTCGAATGCTGCAGGGTCTGTCGACTCAATTGTTTTTACTTCTACATTAAACTCTTCACCGGCTCTTTTGAAGCCTTCATCCATCGATGCGAAAAACGGGTTAACGCCGATTTGCTCAGGAAGCACGAGCGCTACGCGCTTTTGCTTTGCATTTTCAGGAGAAGCTGTTGCTGTTCCAGCATTTGTAGCCGTGCCCGTATTTGTGCCGGTGCTGCTGTTGTTTGTTCCATTCGAGCCGCAAGCCGCTAGTAATACGACAACCATCAATAATGAAAATGTTAACGCCAGTGTCTTCTTCATCTGTGTACGTTTCTCTCCCTTAAAATAACGAGTATTTTTCTCTTTATCCTAGTAAGCTTATCGGATTTTGTCAATAGCGAATTTTCGACAAAACTCTTGTTTATTCTACATGATTTTCATGAACGTTAGTTATAAAAATACGATGTTGACACAAAATTGTAACAATGCTAGTATAATCGTACTATTCCGAGTCATTTAATATGATATGGAAAAGATTATCCAATACCGGAGGGAATTTATGAGCACAAAATATCCTGCACTAACCAGATCCTTATTGTCCGCTTCTCTGGCCCTATCTATTGCTTTATCATCGGCTGTTCCTATTTATGCAGCTGCCGCTACAACAACAGCAACAAGCACAGCAACAACTGCTGCTTCATCAGAAGCCAAGCTGTTCCTTAAAGAAAAGTTCGGCATAACGTTCACCACCAGCACGATTACAAAAGGACAGTTCATTAAAGCGGTAGCTGATGCGCTTAAGCTGGAGCAGCCGGAAGAGCTTCCTGCCTTCACCGATTTGGCTGAGACCAGCCCTTATTATGCTGCAGCAGCTGCCCTACATAAACAAGGCATTCTTACTTCAACAACCGTAAACGCTGAGCAAAAATTGACAGCAGCTTCCGCTTTGTATATCGCGGTTAAAGCAGCGGGATTGCAGGAGCTTGCCCATACATACCCGCAAGCGAAAATAACAGCTGGTCTGAAGAAGCTGAACATTCCGGCTTCCTCGCTAGGAACAGCAGCATCGCAGGAGCTTGCCGCAGCTGTTGATACGGGCTTGCTGCCAGCCTCCCAGTACAATGCAATCAAAGGCAAAGGGCTGACGCCGCAGCTTGCCGAAACGCTAATCGTGCAAATTCTTTCCTTTAAAGGGGAATACAAGCACTACATCGGCAGCATCAGCGATAGCACGATTTACGCCCAATTGAATGATGCTTTCAAAACTTCCAATATTATCCAGGCACCGGAGCTGCAAACGATTGTAGATACGGCGCTCAAAAATAATTTGGTAACGGGCTACAACTTGAAGGATGCGCGTTTTGATGCCAACTTCACGCCATCGCTATCCCTTACTTATGGACACAGCAACCTGTTGCATGTCATCCAGCTTATCGGACTGCTGCGCAGCGAAGGCATTGACGCCAAAGTTCAGCTTGAGCCAAAAACATCCGCCTACGTCTTCATGAAGGAATGGGGCGAGCCGCCAACAAAGGACACTGAAAACTATAAAGTGGTTCAAATCGAGAATGGCAATTATATTACGTATGCGAAGGAATTCGATATCGCCTTTGAATTCAACAATGCAGCGGATAAAGCCCGCTTCCAGCCTATTATTTTGCAATATGCGAAAAAAGACAAAGCCGATCAGCCGGGCCTGATTTATGGCTCATGGTTCCAGCCTCTTTACTATTCCTCAACCAAGCTTGATGAATACGAGGTCATTACGAACAATAAAATTACGGGAACCGGCTATTATTATGCCCAGTCCTTCTCGCTGAATGATCAGTCGAAAAATATCGTAGAGGGCTTCCATAAGCTCGATCCAGCGGTCAACATTAAATCCTATACGTTCTGGGTAGACAAGCCATTCCATAACTACTTGAATGGCGAAGGTCTATAAGCATAAGGCCAAACCATCTGGTGGTAAAAAGGGATAAGGGATTCCTTCGTGAAAACGAAGCGAATCCCTTTTTTTTGATGTGAACGCTGTTGAAAATCATCTGCAAGAAGGCGACAGCCCGGCCTTTCGGCGGGTTTTAAGCGTCGCTGCTGTCCTCGCGCTTGCGCTCCAAATTTTCACTCATTCTCGTGAACATGCTCACCGTAATGTCCATATCCTCCAGCGAAAACCCTTCATACAGCCTGAGCATGAGATCTTCGCGGACGCGCATAATGCCATCAACCAATTGCCGCCCTTCATCCGTTATGGTGAGCAGCACAATGCGGCGGTCCTCTTCACTGCGCTCACGGTCAATATATCCAAAATTAATTAAACGATCGGCGATACCCGTGACCGCACCGCTCGTAATTTGCAGCAATTCCGCCATAACTGATGCTTTCTGCGGCCCATGCTCGGACAAAAGCAATACCATCTTTGCATCCGTCATGCCCAGCCCTTTCACATTAAAACGATTCCACTCCGCATGGATTAGCCGTCTGAGCTGGCGAAAAGCCTCATCCATCTCGCGCATTTTTTTTATTCTTTTTTCCGAATTTTCCTGTTTCATCTAAATCCCTCACGATACTGGATTTCTTCACGGCCTAATGAAAATTTTTTTTCTAGCCATATGAAAACCACGATAATTATACTTTTCCTACTACTATAGCTTGTTTTTCCTTGATAGCCAAGCCAGAAGCCATTTATCGCATATAAGTCCATCAACCTTACTAGCCAATGCTTGTCCTCTGTGTTAAACTCAAAGGTATCGACTTTTCATACAGGAGGGAATTTTAATGGCACCTAAGAAGATGCGTTCAGACATGATAAAAAAAGGATTTGACCGTGCACCCCACCGCAGTTTGCTGCGTGCAGCGGGAGTAGCGGAGGAAGATTTCGACAAGCCCTTTATTGCTGTTTGTAATTCCTATATTGATATTGTACCTGGCCATGTTCATTTGCAGGAATTCGGCAAGCTGGTTAAACAAGCAATTCGCGATGCTGGCGGCGTTCCTTTTGAATTCAACACCATTGGCGTTGATGACGGTATCGCTATGGGACACATTGGCATGCGCTACTCGCTGGCGAGCCGCGAAATTATTGCCGACTCCGTAGAAACCGTTGTAAATGCGCACTGGTTCGACGGCATGGTCTGCATTCCAAACTGCGACAAAATTACACCGGGCATGATGATGGGCGCGCTTCGCGTCAACATCCCGACGCTGTTCGTCAGCGGCGGACCGATGAAAGCAGGTAAAACATCCGACGGCCGCTCGATCTCGCTCTCCAGCGTTTTTGAAGGCGTTGGCGCTTACCAAGCAGGCATCATCGATGATAAGGGCTTGCTGGAGCTTGAACAATTCGGCTGTCCGACTTGCGGCTCATGCTCAGGCATGTTCACCGCCAACTCGATGAACTGTCTTGCTGAAGGCCTTGGCCTCGCGCTTCCAGGCAACGGCACGATTCTTGCCGTAGCACCTGAGCGCAGGGAATTCGTTAAGCAATCGGCTACTCAACTGATGAAGCTGATTGAGCTTGGCATCAAGCCTCGCGACATCGTAACGAAAGATACGATCGATAATGCTTTTGCCCTTGATATGGCAATGGGCGGTTCCACAAATACCGTTCTTCATACGCTGGCACTTGCACATGAAGCGGGCATTGACTACCCAATCGAGCGCATCAATGAAATTGCAGAGCGCGTGCCGCATTTGGCTAAAATCGCTCCGGCTTCCGATTACCACATCGAAGATGTGCATCTTGCTGGCGGCGTTAGTGCTGTACTGAATGAAATGTTCAAAAAAGAAGGCACTCTGCATGGCGATTGCATCACTGTAACGGGCAAGACGCTGCGTGAAAACGTAGAGGGCTGTGAAATTCAAAATACCGACGTTATTCGGACCATTGATAATCCGCATAGCGAGCGTGGCGGACTTGCTGTACTGTTCGGCAACCTTGCTCCGGGCGGCGCAATCATCAAAGTCGGCGCGATCGACAAATCGGTTAACGGCTATCATAAAGGTCCTGCTATTTGCTTTGATTCCCAAGATGAAGCTCTTGCTGGCATCGCTAACGGCAAAGTTAAAGAAGGACATGTTGTCATCATTCGTTATGAAGGACCTAAAGGCGGCCCTGGCATGCCAGAAATGCTCGCTCCTACTTCGCAAATCGCTGGTATGGGCCTTGGCGCTAAAGTCGGTCTCGTAACCGATGGCCGCTTCTCCGGCGCATCCCGCGGCATCAGTATCGGCCACGTTTCACCGGAAGCGGCTGAAGGCGGGCCAATTGCTTTCGTACAAGACGGCGATATCGTTGAGCTGGATATGAACAACCGTGGCATGAACGTATTGATCAGCGACGAGGAGTTCGAGAAACGCCGTGCTGCATGGCCGGGCTTCGAACCAAAAATCAAACGCGGTTATCTCGCGCGTTATTCCCACCTCGTTACAAACGCCAGCCGTGGCGGCGTAATGAAAATGTAGTTTAAAGCTAGCAGCGCTTCGGCGCTGCTTTTCTTTTTGCCCCTATATAAAAGAAATAACGAAAAAGCACGCTTATCCGCATTAACTGCGAGCAAGCATGCTTTTTCTTGTATCGTCACGCCGATTTGCCGCTAAAAAAAGAGCTACTCTAGCTGGCCTGTCTGCAATTAGGAGCTAGACGTCTCGCTTTGGCTCAAAACTCCTGCAAGCACCATCGAGCCTCTAGGCTCCACCCCGTTCGCATCCGGCTCCTGCGTAATAGCAATTTGATCATATTCATCCGGATTAAAGGTAAAATAAAGCGCCCCTACCCCTTCATTCGGCAGAAACGTCCCCGCATTAACCGGCTTGCCATCCTTAAGCAGCCAAACCTGGAACGCTTCATTGCCTTGAAGCTTAGGCAACTGCTCGACCTGAACGATTAAATGCATCCCTTTGCTATCGACGCTAATCGTTGCCCGCCCCTCGGCTACAATGCCTGCTTCCGCCGGCTTAAGCGAAACGACACCGTTCACCTGTGAAGCAGCAGCTGGACTTTCCGCCGCCGCAATCTGCTGCTGCAGCTGCTCCAGTTGGCTCGATAAATCAGCCGCCTCATTTCTTAGGTGGTTAACCTGCTGCAATAAAAAGCCCGATAGAATAACAAACGAAGCCGCGACACCAGCCATAACACGAACAATCCAACGTTTTCGCAATTGAGCCTGTAATTCCGCTGTATGCTGCTGCGTTTGACCTAGCGACGCTTCATTCTCCGTGACTTCTGCCGTTGCCTGTGAAGGGATAGGGTCTGTCGCTGGCTCAGATTGCAGTACAGCAGCCAGAATACGCTGTCTCATACCGGCTGGGGGTTCTACCGAATCAACTGCAAGGGGCAGACGAGTGATAATAGGCTGCAACTCTTCCAACGTCCTCCTGCATTGCTCGCAATGCGACAAATGATGTTCAAATTGCTGAGCTGCTTCTGCATCGAGGCCTCCAATTGCATACATCTCCACGTCATCACAAAGTGAATCAATAGGTTTAATCATTGCCGCACTCCCTCCTTCCATGTATGTTCAAATCGTTTGCGCAGCTGGCGCAGCGCCAGCCTGACCCTGCTTTTAACGGTACCAAGCGGAATTTGATGCTTGTCCGCTACCTCTTGCTGCGTATAGCCCATATAATAGATCCACTCAACAACCTGTTTCTGGTCATCATTCAGCTGTCCAATGGCTTCTTTCATTTGCTCCCCTAGCATGCGATCCTCAACAACCTTCTCCGTTGTTAGTGGATCGACGGTTCGCTCCAAAATCATCTCTTCCTGAACCTGCTGTGGGCGTCTTCCTTGCTTTCTAATCCAATCGATTGCAAGATTGCGCGCGATTGCAAATATCCAGGTGCTGATCTTTCCGGATGCCTCCTCGGTTTCAACCCGTGAAGCCGCATTCCATATCCGCACAAACAGCTCTTGCACCACTTCCTCCGACGCCATAGCGTCCTTCAACATGCGATAAACGAATGAATAGACGGGACGTTCATAACGATCGTACAATTGCTCAAGCGCGGATGCATCTTGCCGTGCGATCTGTTGAATCAAATATTCATCAGATGTCGGTTCCCCCATGCTGGGATAGCCTCCTCTATAATTAAGTGGTCGTTACTATACCTACCAACGCAGTCCACCAAACGCACCTTTTTCTCTATTTGAAAACTCCGGCTGCCTGTAAACAGACGCCGGAGCCCAATTATATGACAGAGGTGCTGCCATCCACAGAAACAGATTCCACTGCTGCAGTTTGCGTCTTATGCAAGTTCGCCTCTTGCCCGGAGCTGACGCGCAGCAGTGCTGCTTGCATATTTTGATAAGCTTGCATTTTGCTCATTGGCATGAGCAGCAAACAAGGATCAAGCGCTTTTCTGCGCTGTTTGCTTTTCTTATTTCGTTGTTTCTTCGTCAACACGCGCATGAGCAGCCGCAAATAAATTCGGGTCGTGCGAGCAAATAAACCGTTAGGCAAAGGGAACACTTCAAAACCAAACCGATCAGCGCCCTGATGAATCATCGTAATGCCATATAATGCCTTCGCCTCGCCTGCCGCTGGATCACGCGCTAATTGGCTGGCAAGCATTGGCAATGCAGCTTCGACTTCTCGCAGCATCCGAATTCCAGCGGCAAGCGGCGTTGCCGCTTCTGCGGCAATGCCAGACAGCTTGCGGTTATCGAAATGCAGCTCCACAACGCGGTCTCCCTTGTTTAAACGCTGGCCATCTGCAAGCTCAATCGGTTGGCCGCTGTAAGCAATCGTTCGATAATGGAACGCCGGTGGTGAATCTTCCCCTACCTGCTTAAGTTGAAACAGGAGATGGAATACTCGCTCATATTGCAGCCACAGCGTTATAAGTGATTTTTTCCACCAAGACTGCTGGCGCTCCTTTGCCCGCTCTGTCAGCTTAATCATTTCTTCAATGGCAACAAAACGATAACCTTGCTTGCGGCCTTCCTGCAAATAAGCTTCAAGAGCGACCAGCATATTAGCAGGAGCCTCATGATGGGCACCGGGCGTTTGCCCGCAATCATGGAGCAGCAGCACTTCGCCAGGGCGGAGCTTCTTGAGCATTTTTCGCTTAAGCCGCTCCGCGCCCAGCCTCTTGTTCCAATCGCCGAACATCGATGACCATAATACAATTTGCAAATGTCCAATCCCAGCAAAATCAAACACATTGATAATGCCCCAAGGAGGCCGATAATAATTGGAACGGCTCCCCGTTGCCTCTCGTATTATTTCGCATGTACGCTCGATCTGACGCTTGACGGACCTTGGCCGCATAAACCAATTTGTTCGATGAACATAATTGTGGATGCCAAGCGTATGACCCTCCTCATGTATTTTGCGTAACAGCTCCGGGTGCGCTTCGCCATGTGCGCCAACGATGAAAAAAGTCGCTTTCGCATCATAGCGAGCCAGCAACTCAAGCAGCTTTGGCGTATAGACAGCATCCGGGCCATCGTCAAAGGTAAGGGCAATTTCCTTCTTTACCAGGCCTTTCTTAAAAACCCGAAATCCGAAAGTACGACTGATAAAAGCAGGGAGGAAAGCGTAGAACGAGAAAAAATAAAGAGTCCAGACAACCAAGTTCTCCATATATGTTTCCCCACCGTTATTAAAATTTTTGCTGCATGGAATCGGCGATAATCCAACAACGATAACTTTAATTGTATCATAAGGCATCAAAAAATAGGCAGCAAAATTAAAATTATAGTACAATCAAAGCGAGATATACGAAATTGGAAAAGAGAGGTTTTCAGTTATGCTACCGTTTTATAAAAAATATTGGCGAACCGCATTCGACATTGCACTAATCGCACTAACGGTTTATTTAATTATGCTTACCTTTAGTCATTTTTATCGATTGGCTACACCTATCATTTTCTCCTTTGTTATTTTTATGTGCATTGAGCCGCTGGCACGCAGGCTGAACAAGATCGGCATTAAGAAATCCATCGCTTCAGGCATATCGATTTTATTGTTTTCCATTCTTATTGTATCCGCCTTCTCGGGGCTCGGTTACATTATTTCGAAGCAGGGCTCCGAGTTTCTGGACAAGCTGCCCGAATATCAGGCCATTCTCAAGGAGCAGCTGGATCTTGGCACTTCAAAGGTGCAAAATAAAATTCAGGCCCTCCCGCCTGAGCTCGTCACGCAAATTACGGAATACATCCAGGGTGCTGCCGAATATGTGCCGAATTTGGTCAAAGTTTTATTTGCCGGAACCGTCGGCTACGTCTCCTCGTTCTCCAGCTTTATGTTCAACTTTCTGGTCGGTATTATATTAGCTTATTTCCTTAGTATTGAAATTAATGACTGGAAAAAAACAGCGGCGGATAAAACGCCAAAAACGTTTAAAAAAGCCTTTTTCTTTTTGCGTGAAAATGTATTAAAGGGCATTACCGGCTATTTGAAGGCGCAAACCAAGATGATTACGATTACGTTTTTCGTCATCTTCATCTCCCTCCTGCTGCTCGGTGTCAAAAATGCCCTTGTAGTCGCCGTCATCTCCGCTATTTTTGATGTGCTGCCGCTGCTTGGCGTAGGTACAATCTTCATTCCTTGGGTTATTTATTTGTTTATCGTGGGGCATACCTCGCTTGCGGTATGGCTGTCCGTATTGTATCTCGTCGTCGTACTGGCGAGACAGCTGTTGGAGCCAAAAATTACGGGTGATACGCTCGGCGTATCTGCATTTACGATGCTGGCGTTTATGATTATTTCGCTCAAGCTGTTCGGCATTGCTGGTGTCATCTTATCGCCCGTGCTCATTATTTTGCTCAAAACCTTATATGACCAAGGCTTCTTCCATCGCTGGATCAGAGCGCCGCAAGGCGAATTCGACAACCAGGTGCCGCCTCCAGATGCTGGAGGCCCAGGCAGTTCGCCAGTTCCTCCAAGCGTTTAAATTCGCTTTACCGCTTCGCTATAATATCCATGACGCCGCGAAACAGTTTCGTCGCCTGATTGCTTGTACCAGGACTTCGGTTCTCAGCAAGCACAGCGACGGCGTATCGCGGCGTATTTGTCGGTCCGTAGCCGATAAACCACTGGTGGACGCGCTCCTTCCCGCTGAGCAGCGTCTGTGCCGTACCGGACTTCCCGGCAACTGGCCATAGACCATCGCGAATAGAGCGGCCCGTTCCACGCTCAGTGACCGCCTTCATCCCTTCCAGCAGCATGCCTGCGGTTCTCGCATGTATAGGGGTCCCGGCCTGCCGAGCTTGCAGGGGCTTCAGCTCCACCATTAGCTGCCCGTTCGCATAACGGATTTCACTCACGATTCGCGGCTCCATCCGCTGTCCGCCATGTAAAATCGTCACGACCAAATTCGCCGCCTGCAGCGGCGTCATTCTGACATCCCGTTGGCCGATACCGCTTTGAGCCATAATGCCCCCGTCTACGTCAAGGGTAGGCTTGTCCTGCAATTGCTGCCAGATGCTCGCAGCAAACAACTGTCCGCCCTCCTCCTCGCCAAGCAGCCGCAAACGCCCGGCAAACGGGCCAAATGGTGATTCCGCATGCCAGCCAGCCGGTGCACCAACGCCAAGCGCCGCTGCGGTCTGATACAGCTCATAGCCGCTCAGCCGCTCAGCAAGCGTTGCAAACACAATGTTGCAGGACTGGGCTAATCCTTCCTCAAGCGTCAAGCTTCCGTGGCCGTCTTGCTTCCAGCACGTTAAACCATATTTTCCATACTTCCCGCTGCATGTGAACACTTCTTTTTCGTCGACAACACCAGCCTCAAGCGCCGCCGCTTCCGTTACGAGCTTGAAAATCGAACCCGGAGCAACCGCTTGGAGCGCATGATTCGACCAATCGGTTGCCTCATTGCGGTCCAACTGCTGAGGGTTCATCTGCGGCCGGGATACCATGCTGACGATATCTGCATTTTGCGCATCCAGCACGACGATCGCTCCTGCTTTCAAGCCATTTGCATCCGCATAAAGCTCAAGCTGCTGCTGGAGTTTTAAATCCAGCGTCGTCTTTACCTTCAGCGGATAATATTCGCTATCCGGCTGAAAAACCCTTAGACCCAGCCCCTGCAGCGGATGGCGCTTTCCATCGAGAAAAAAAGATACCGATGTGGGTCCGTTGCCTCTGAGCAGCGTATCCAGCGATTTTTCAAGTCCAGCCCCGCCGATTTCATCTGTCAGCTTGCGCTTGCCTGATGCCAGATCCGCCCTATAAGCCTGCTCCAGCCATTCCGGGTGCTGGCTTATAAAGCCTATAGCTTGTCTGGCATTAAACTGCGGCAAATACCGATTGTGATAAGGCAGCACCTTGACTCCATTAATATGGAGCTGCGAAAGTCCAGCCAGCTGGCTCGCGGACAAGCTCAAAGGCACTTTCTGTCCTTCCTCCCGCCAAAAATCAGCACCCTTCAGCGTATCCCATTTTTCCGCTAATTGATCGTAGGACACATGCAATAGCTTCGCCAGCTTGCGCAGCTCTGCCGCATCTCCCCGGGCCTCGCTCTCCACTGGAAACAGCGCCAATGCAGAATAGCTTTCCCCTGTAATGGCGCTTCCATAACGATCAATAAAATCGCCGCGTCCTGAATCGAGCACCAAATTTCGCTGCCGCTGTATTGCTGCCTTATGCTTCCAGTCGGTATGCTTGCCAATTGTCTGTACAGCAGGCTGCGCCAAGCTTGGCACCAATTGCAGTGTCGCCAGCCGGATCAAATAACCTGCCATTATAACCGTTAAAAGTACTGCTACAATTGCTGCACGTCGCTTGACCATTTCCGCAGCCCCCTTTTCCCTTCAGTATGGCCTTAATGCCAACGCATAAACAGCGTCGCCCTTTCCTTAAGCCCTTCTGCACCTGCTCCAGCTGCCAAAAAAATAGTTCAGTTTCATTTAAGGTAGCCCAAGTATGATAGCCATCAAGAACTTACAAGAAGAGGTGATGCTTCTATTATGAAGACGCAAAGGAAGGCAACCAAAAAGAAAAAACGGATATGGCTGATTGCAGCGATCGTAACGCTCTTAGGCGTTGGCTCATTGACATATGGTCTCGCAGACCGTTATTTGATCAAGCACGTCGAAGTCGTCGTAACAGACAATACCGCAGCATCCACCAGCTCAAACGAAACGGCCGCAACTACTGATGTCCAAGCCACTTCAGATGACTGGAATTACACCAGTGACGATATCCAAATCAAAATCAACCAAGTGCAGACCGGCTCTGGCTCAGACCTGATTACGTATTATGTCGCAGATGTCACCGTTAAAGATGCCAGCAGCCTGCGCTCCGCATTCGCCGATAACAGCTTTGGAACGAATATTGTGGAGGATACATCGGTCATCGCTTCCAGCAATCATGCTATTTTTGCAATCAACGGCGATTATTATGGCTTCCGTGACGACGGAGTTATTATTCGCAACGGCACCGTATATCGCGATGAACCGGTGCGGGATGCGCTGGCCCTGCTGAATGACGGAACGATCCAAACTTATGACGAAACAGAAACTTCTTCCTCTGACCTGCTTGCAGAAGGTGTCACCAATACGTTGTCATTCGGGCCGATTCTGATTCAAGATGGCAAAATCACTAGTGATTTCAGCAATGTTAAAATCGATACCAATTTTGGCAACCGCTCCATTCAAAATGCGAATCCAAGAACTGCGATCGGCATGATTGCCCCGAACCATTATGTGTTTGTCGTAGTAGACGGGCGGAAGGAAGGATATAGCCGCGGAATGACACTGACCGAGCTTGCTGACGTCATGGCGGGTCTTGGAGCTACAGAAGCGTACAACTTAGATGGCGGCGGTTCATCGACGATGTATTTTATGGGCAGAGTTGTCAATAATCCGCTTGGCAAAAACCAGGAGCGTGGCGTCAGCGACATCCTTTACATTGGAGAGGAGTAATCATCATGACCATTTTAATTCCGTCCTACGAGCCAGATCATCGGCTGCTTGATTTGATCCAGCAGCTGCATGCGTTCCAGCTTGAGCCCATCGTCATTGTCGATGACGGGAGCGGAGCCAGCTACCGTGAAATTTTCGAAGCGGCTGAAGCGTCCGGCTGTACCGTTATAACCCATGAGGTCAACCTCGGGAAAGGACGCGCCTTGAAAACAGGGTTCGGCTATATCCAACAATCCGGTCTGCCGGGCCATGTCGTCTGTGCGGATAGTGACGGGCAGCATCTGCCCCATGACATTAAGCGGATTTTCGAAAAGCTGCTCAGCCAGACAACGCCAGGCATTGTGCTGGGCAGCCGCCGGTTCAGCGGGACCATTCCGCTGCGCAGCCGCTTTGGCAACTCGGTTACTCGGTCAGTCTTCTCCCTCACTACGGGGACTAAAATTTATGATACGCAAACCGGCTTGCGCGGCTTTTCACTTGCAATGCTGGACTGGCTATGCCAGATTCCCGGCGAACGGTTTGAATATGAAATGAACATGCTGCTGACCGCCCATCGGGATGGATATAAAATTACCGAGGAATTTATTGATACCGTATATTTGGATCATAATAAATCCTCCCATTTTCGTCCGCTGATCGACTCTTTCCGCATTTATTTGCCGATTATAATGTTCAGCACGTCATCCCTGCTGTCGGCGCTGCTAGACTTCACGCTATTATTTCTTATTCAAAGTATTAGCCACAATCTATTCTTGTCCGTCGTTGCAGCAAGATTATGCAGCTCCATCTTCAACTATACAATGAATCGAAAGTACGTGTTCACGGGCGGCAAAGTATCCAAGCTTCATCAGTCGCTGCCTAAATATTTTTCGCTGGTTATTCTTGTGCTGCTCTTAAATTATGGCTTGCTATATTTTTATAATGAAACACTGATAATTCCCCTTGTCATCGCCAAACTGCTGACCGAGGCCTCTATATTCCTTTTCAGTTATTGGGCCCAGCGCAAGTATGTGTATTAGGGTGAAAAAACGGGCTACACTGCATGAAAAGCTTGGCTTCCGATCGCCATTACCCTTGCATTACTTCGAATAAGCCTCAATATGTAGAAATGCCGGGGCAAAAGCGAAAGCTGACGCTTCTCCAGCACAACCTTTTCATTCCGTTACGCATTTTTCACCTTAATTTTTCAAAAAAAGCCGTTTGAACGGGAAAGCACCCCGTTCAAACGGCTTTACATACAGCTTGCTATTCGATTTTGAATTTTGCGAGCGAATCTTTCAGCTCGCGCGATACGCTGCCCAGCTCTTCCGACAAGCTGACGAGACCATCGCTAATGCTAAGCTGCTCGCTGCTGAGGGAAGCTACCTCTTCCGATGTAGCCGAAGACTGCTGTGCTACTGCGCTGACATTCGTCATCGCCTCGGACAATACCTCCTGCGATTTGTCCAGCTCCCCGATGGAGTCCGTTACGGAATCCAGCTTGTGTACAAACTGCACCATCTGCTCCTGCACACCTACGAAAATATCCGTCGCCTGCTTCACAGAAACGATTTGCTCCTGGAATAAAGGATAGGCATCCGATAATACGCTAACCGTATTGTCAATTTCCCCTTGGATTTTTTCCGTAATTTGTCCTACGATATCAATTGATTGTCGGGATTGATCAGCCAGCTTGCGGATTTCATCAGCTACAACCATAAAGCCTTTGCCCGCTGCGCCTGCCCGCGCCGCTTCAATTGCCGCATTCAAGGACAAAATATTTGTTTGCTTCGTCAAATTGTTCAATACATCCAAAATTTTAACGATAGAGCCTGTGCTGTCTTTAAGGCTGTCTACCTTCTCCACCATAGAGCGGGTCATTTGCTCGGTCTGTCCAGTCTTATGGCTCAGTTCGCCCATGTAGGCCGCTCCGCGCTCACTCGCCTTCTCTACCTCACCAGCTGCACGCACAATTTCCGCATTCGCCTGCTTCACCGTTTCCATCTGCGTCGAAATATTGCCGCTCAAATCGCTGCCGCGCTCTGCCTCAACAGCAAGGCTTGAAGCGCCATTTGCGATTTCTTCGGTTGCGACTGATATTTCCCGTGAAGAGATCGCGGTCTTCCGTGATACATCCGTCAGCTCGCCTGCCGTATGCAGTACAGTATCCGCAGATTGCGTAGCCTGCTTCGCCAAATTAGTAATTTGCGTCATCATATCGTTGAAGCTGTCACTCAGCTCGCCGATTTCATCGGAACGTTTGCGAATAGCAGAACGAACCGTCAAATTGCCCCGTTGTCCCTCATTCATCAAATTGCGCAAGTTCGTCAGCGGCTGTGCAATCGTTCTAATGACGAGGAAGCCAATCGCAATCGCAAGGAATACAGCTACAATTGCAGTAATAATCGTCATATTGCGAATGACTTTAGCATCCTCTACCAGCGTATCTACCGGAATGAGGCCCAGCAGCTTCCAATCAACGGAATCAAATGTTTTATATACCGTCAGCATGGATTCGCCTGCGTTAGTGTTCAATTTTTTGGAGCCTTCTATTGCAGCGTCGCCTTCCGTTGGAAGAGCTACTGGAGCTGGCTGCCCAATGAGTTCATTATTAGGAGCCGCAATATAATTATTTTGACCATCTACAATTGAAAGCTCACTGCCAGGTCCCAAGGATACTTCTTTGAATCTTTCCTGGATGCTTGCCAAATTAATTTCAATCAGCAGCATATAGGAAACTTCATTAAGCGTGCTATCCTTCAAAAGACGGCTGATGCCAACCGTCGGCGCTCCGTTCGCACCGCCAAAGCCTTTCGGCTGGGTCTCAATCCATAGCGCCTTGCCGTTCGACTCCTGCACCTTGCCGAACCATTCTTCCTTCTTCATCGCATCGGAAGCAACAGAAGATGCATTTCCTGCTGTTACGACTGGCAGCTTGTTATCCAACGGCAGCAAGTAGAGTGCCTTAATGCTAGAATTTCCAAGCACGTAATCCTGCATTTTGTTCGATAGTTCTCGGCTTGCTTCAAAGCGGGTATAATCGTCCTCGCCATCACGCATTTTACCAATCAACGTATGTAAGTCTTTGTTAATCAAAATTTGCATCGTCATTTCTTCATAGTTGTCCAAAATAATGTTCAAGTTCGTCGTTACCTGGCTGACCGTCTGAAAGCTAGCCCCGGAAACTTTGCGCTCGACAATCGTTTTCGTTTGCGAATATGCAATTAGACCTACTGCCAGAACGCAGGCTACGATGCTGGCAAATATAATTAAAAACAGCTTCGTTCCTACGGATTTATTAACCTGGTTCAGCTTCATTTCCTTGGACAGCGATAAAAGCTGCTTGGATGAGCTTTTCCCGTATTTGCCTGTCTTAGAGATGATTTTTTTCATAATCGGTTTAGATCCGCTCCAAAATCCAGAAAGGGCTTTCATAGATTTCCCTGATTCTGCTTTTTCCCTCGCAATTTTCTTCGACTGAGTTTTGTCCTCATTTTTTTTCAATGATGACACCGCCTTTTTTATTTGTTACGGACTAGGTCTCTAGAAGCGTTCAATATGTTGTCAATGAATCCTTGTGCTCTCTTTTCTTATGTAGCCCCTAATTCTATATATCGGTTTTCATCTCACAAATAATTAATAAATAATAAAAAAAACACTATTTTCAAAAATCGAAAACAGTGTCCTGGTCCTAGTTATTTTTTTATCATTAGTTTACGCAGCATATCCATCGGTTCAACAGGTGCCAGCGTCTTGATGTGGATGCGCTGAAGCGGGTGTCTTGCGGCATCCAGTTCCTGCCCCTTGTCATCGGTCATCTGCGTAATCGTCTGTTTGAAGAAGCGTCCGCCGGGACCTACAAACTCAACTTCCTGTCCCAGTTTGAAGTGATTGCGCTGCTCAACAACCGCAACTCCAGTCTCTTCGTTGTATTCCAGAACAACCCCTGCAAAATCATAAGGAGCTGGCTTATCTTCCGGCTCATAAATATGATCCTCTGCACCCGGTGTATCGAGAAAAAATCCCGTGTTAAGCGGACGATTCGCCGCTTTGAAAATTTCATCCAGCCATTCCTGCTTCAGCACGAAATGTTCCGGATCTTCAAAATAGGAATCAATCGCTTGACGATACACATTTACAACGGTAGCAACATAGTGAATGCTCTTCATGCGGCCTTCAATCTTGAAGCTGTCTACGCCAACATCAATGAGCTCCGGCAAATATTCAATCATACACAGGTCTTTAGAACCCATCGTGAATTGATCTTCGCCTTCGGAATACATCGGCACATCATCAACAAACAAATCGTATTTCCAGCGGCATGACTGCGAGCAGCCCCCGCGGTTGGAGTCACGGTCGGTAAAGTGATTGCTCAGTACACAGCGGCCGGAAAAGGAAGAGCACATTGCGCCATGAATAAAAGCTTCGATTTCGATATCGACATGCTTTTTAATTTCTGCGATTTCTTCAAAGCTCGTTTCTCTGGCAAGAACGACGCGCGGCAGTCCTTCTTCCTTCCAAAACTGTACCGCCTGCCAGTTGAGCGTAGATTGCTGAGTGCTCAAATGCGCTTCCAGCTTAGGCGCTACTCGCGCAGCCGTCTCAATAATAATCGGATCAGCTACAATGATCGCTGATATGCCGACTTCCTCCAAATTGCGCAAATATTGTTCAAGCCCGCCGATATCCTCATTATGCGCATAAATATTCGTAGCAACGAACACTTTTGCGCCATAGCGATTGGCAAACTCAACGCCTTCCCGCATTTCCTCAAAGCTGAAGTTGCCTGCATTGGAACGAAGGCCGTATTTTTGCCCGCCAATATAAACCGCGTCAGCGCCATAGTGGATGGCGAATTTCAGCTTTTCCAAATTGCCTGCCGGGGCAAGCAGTTCAGGACGATCGAGCCTATGGCGTTTTCCCTGATAGCGGGTTTTCGCCGGGTTCGTCGCCCCTGAATATGTTTTTTCTGCGACTGTCATAGCAGCTGCACCTCCTGCTCAATTCCTCAATACACCTGTTCTTTATAAAAGAAACCAAAGCTCAGCTCACGCTGCGGATCTTGCGCTTCTTTAATCGGGTCCAGCCACTCATCCTCAAAACGGTAGCCTTCCGGATCAGCCATATAAGCGTCAATGACGTCGCGATATGCCCGAACTACGATTTCATTATATTCCACCGACTTGAGCAGCCCTTCAATCTTCAAGCTCTCCACGCCGATTTCCATCAGCTCATGCAAGTTTTCCAGCATGCAAATATCATCCGAGCTCAAAATATGCGTGCCGTTGGCATCCTCATATATAGGGAAACGCTCGTCTTTGCGTTCAGCTTCCATTACGTATAGCCCTTGCTCCTTGCTTGCGCTGCCAAGCTTGCCGGAGTCTTCCTGATGATCCAAATAGCTGTTCACGAGCGAGCGCTTGGAATGATAAATATTCGTCAAGCCGTGAACCTGCACCTCGATTGGCATTGTCGAGTTTTCTTTGATTTCAATAACCTGCTCCATATTCAGCTCACGGGCAAGCACAAACCGCGTAGCGCCGCGCTTTCTCCAATATTCAGCAGTCGCATAGTTCGTTGATGTCATCTCGGCATTCCAATGCAGCGGCATGTTAGGAGCAGCAGTCCGCGCAGCCATCAATACAGCGGGGTCACCGAACATAATGCCGTTGACTCCAGCTTCGGCCAGTGCCTGCAAATAGCCAGGCAACGATTCAACGACATGATTGTGAATCAAATTATTTACCGATACATAAATGTTAACACCATGTGGCGCTGCCAGCTTCACTGCTTGCTTGATCATTTCCAAATCAAATTGTCCAGCAAGGCGCATGCCGTAGCGTGCTTCTCCAATCAGGAAAGCATCAGCTCCGGCAGCAATCAGACGCTCCAGTTCCTCCAAGGATGAAGCTGTCGTTAATAATTCAGGCTTTACCGCCATGTTTCTTACACTCCTTACTTAGACTGCGCAGTTTTGTTGCTGTTGGCAATATTATTGTTATGCTCGCTAAAGGTTTTAGCAAACAGATGCTGTCCGGTTCCGTCTTTCTTGGTTACATAGAAAAAATATTCCGTTTCCTGCGGATAAAGCGCCGCTTTGATCGAGCTAAGGCTTGGCGCCGCAATCGGTCCCGGCGGGAGCCCATCTACCAGATAGGTGTTATAAGGGCTGTCAACTTTAAGATCCTTATTGTATAAACGTTCCTTCGGCTTATCGAGCGCGTATTGCACCGTTGCATCTATTTGAAGCTTCATTGGCTTGTTCAGGCGGTTATAAATAACGCTCGCAACGATCGGACGCTCCTCGTCAACGACGACCTCGCGCTCGACAAGGGATGCAATCGTAAGCAGTTGATGAATCGTCAGCTTGCGTTTCTCCAGTTGGATCGTCCAATCATTCGGAAGCTGGTCAAGCTTTACATCAAGCTCGGAAATCATACGGTTCAGTATTTCCTGCTCCGTGCTGCCCTTCTTCATTTCGTACGTTTCTGGAAACAAATAACCTTCCAGCCGGTGATGCAGCTTGGCATCAGCTGAAATTTCATTGACTGCATCCGCATTCGTCCACGTTTGCTGCTTATCGGCCAGCTCCAAAAATTTATCCTTGTCGATCAGCTTCTCTTCCGCCAGCTTATCGGCAATTTGCAGCACCGTAAGCCCCTCTGGAATCGTAAACCGGATCGTCTCCTGCTTGACGGTGCTGCCGCTGTTCAGCATAGCGATGACATCTGCCTTATCCATACCGGGATTCATCGAATAGGTGCCCGCTTGAAATTTGCCGCCTTCTTTCTCCAGCTTCAAATAATACTTAAAGATCAGGGCATTTTTAATAATCCCTTCCTCCTGAAGCACATCGGAAATTTGGCTCGCTGAGGCGTTGTTCGGAATGACAATCTGCTTGGCCTCTGCCGTCTTAGTTGGCTCTAATTGAAGCCACAAATAAATAAATGCGCCGCCCACCACTGTAGTGATAACGCCTAAAATGCTTAAAAATACGTAAAAAGCGATACGAACCTTGCTAGGCCTAGATGACTGCCTCTTTGCGTTGTCCAACCTGCTTTCCTCCTAATTCCCCAATACGTCGAGAAAAAGAGCGGTGTGCACCGCTCCTTTTCTCGATGTATACGTATAATAAAGCTTGCTTAAGGCCGCTCATCGCCAGCAAATAACAAATCGTCATAAGCTTCAGACGCCAGTTCCCATTCTTCATCATCCTCAATCGTTTCCAGCTCCGGCTCTTGGCCAGCTTCGCCAATGACGCGGAAAAGCTCCACTTCATCCTCGCCCTTCATCGCTTCCGACTGAAGCGCTGCATAAACGTAGGAGCCGAGCTTAAACTCGGCCTTGATGACGAAGGTTTCCATAACGCCGCCGCCCGCAAGGAGCTCGATTTGAGGACCGAAGGCTTCCCGCAGCCGCTCAAGCGGCTGCGGGATCAGTACCTCGCCTTGATCCATTAATTTTCTTCCTCCAATTCGCCGAGAAGCGTATTAAACGTCTCCTCCACGATGTTCCATTCTTCTTCATCTTCAATCGTGTACAGCTTAAGATCGTCGCCATCTTCCTCATAGCGGAAGGCGTAGACCTCATCTTCCTCTTCGCTCTCACCAACGAGCGGAACGACCATCATATATTTCTGATCAGAGCCATCCACTTCAAACTTCATGATGACTTCGAATTCTTCTTCATTGCCGTCTTCATCCGGAATATAAATAATTTCCGGCTCTTCGAACTGCATATCATCCTTTGTCATCTTAACCCTCACCTTTTCGTTTTGTGCATTGCGCCAAAATAGCTTTCGCTCCTGTTAACGCAAGCCCTTAGAATCGAGATAATTTTGTAAAATGAGCGTTGCCGCCATTTTGTCCACTACCAGCTTTCGCTTCTTACGGCTGACATCCGCTTCTATGAGAGTACGCTCTGCGGCTACAGTAGTCAACCGTTCGTCCCAAAGGTGAACAGGCAAGTGTAGTTTCTGTCGAAGCTGCTCTGCGAATTCAATACTAATTTCGCCTCGCGGACCGATGGTGTTATTCATGTTTTTCGGTAGTCCCAAGACGATTTCACTAACCTCATACTGCTGCGCCAATTCGGCAAGCCGATCCAATTCGCCATTGTCACGGCGCTTCTTCACGACCTCGAGCCCTTGCGCAGTCCAGCCAAAAGGATCGCTTACCGCAACACCAATGTTGCGATCGCCGTAATCGAGTCCCATTGTTCTCATTGCTTGTCCGGCTCCTGACTATTATGTTTTCTTATTGTTCAAATAAAACCGGACAAGCTCTTCAATGAGTTCATCGCGTTCCTTCTTGCGAATCAGGCTCCTGGCGTTGTTGTGCCGCGGAATATACGCGGGATCACCGGAGAGCAAATAGCCTACAATCTGATTAATCGGATTGTACTCTTTCTCCAGAAGCGCCTCATGCACAGACAGCAAAATGTCCTGTGAGGAGGTTTCCAAACTTTCCGGCAACACATCAAACTTCATCGTTTTGTCCATGGAACTCATCGCCAGCACCTCGCTTTCCAACTACATTTCAATGAGATTACTATCGATACACATTCCTATCATATCACATTTGCTTGGGCGAGAACCAGTTCTTCCGCAAGTTTCAATGCTTCTTCCAATTTGGAAGCGTCCTTGCCGCCAGCCTGCGCCATATCAGGACGGCCGCCGCCGCTGCCGCCGCACACTGCTGCTGCTTCTTTAATAATTTTGCCAGCGTGGAGGCCCTTCTTCACCAAATCGGCCGATACCGACGCTACGAGGCTGACTTTATCCTCTTGAACAGCGCCAAGAATAATGACGGCGGAAGGCAGCTTCAGCTTCAGCTCATCAGAAATGCCGCGCAGCGCGTCCATTGATGGCGCATTTACTTGAGCGCTAAGCACCGTAATTTCGCCAATCTGCTTCGCTTGCTGCTCCAGCGAGCCTGCTTCGATCCGGCTCAGCTTCGCTTGCAGCGATTCGTTCTCGCGGCCAAGCTCCTTCACCTGCGCATGCAGCGCTTCGATACGCTTAGGCACATCCCCATTGCTCGATTTCAGCAATGCTGCTGCTTGCCCCAGCAAATCAAGCTGGCTTTCCGTGTAGCTGTAAGCGTGACGGCCTGTAACAGCTTCAATCCGGCGCACGCCGGAACCTATGCCGCTTTCGCTAATCAGCTTGAACACGCCGATTTGCGAAGTGCTGGCTACGTGGCAGCCGCCGCAAAGCTCAAGGCTGTAGTCGCCGACTTGCACGACGCGGACGACATCGCCATATTTTTCACCAAACAAGGCCATTGCGCCCATTTCCTTCGCTTCTGCAAGCGACTTGTTCGTAATGGTCACATCGGTGCTGTTCCAAATTTGCTCGTTTACACGGCGCTCGATTTCTACAAGCTCCTCATCGGTAATGCTGCCAAAATGGGAGAAGTCAAAGCGCAGGCGCTCCGCTTCCACAAGGGAACCCGCCTGGTTGACATGAGTGCCCAGCACTTCCTTGAGCGCTTTATGCAGCAAATGGGTTGCCGTGTGGTTTTTAATGACGTCCTCACGAACCGCTTTCGCTACAGCCGCCTGCACTTTCTCGCCCGTCTTAACGGTTCCCGATACTACGAGCGCATGATGCACGCTTTGGCCATGCGGCGCTTTCGTCACGTCTTTCACTTGCAGCGAGAAGCCTTGGCCCGAAATAATGCCGCGGTCGCCAATTTGTCCGCCGCTCTCCGCATAGAACGGGGTACGGTCCAGCAGCACAAACACTTCGCTGCCTTCGCCTGCGCTGTCAATCAGCGCATCCTCTTGCACAATCGCCGTAATAGTCGATTCAATTACCAATTCATTATAGCCAACAAATTCGCTTTTAACCGTGAATTCGCCGAGTGCTCCGCCTTGAATCTTCATGCCGCCTGTATCCTGGCGAGCTGCCCGCGCGCGTTCACGCTGCGCTTCCATAGCTGCGTCGAAGCCTGCACGGTCAACGGTCAAGCCATTTTCCGCTGCAAAATCCTCCGTCAGGTCAAACGGGAAGCCATACGTATCATACAAGCGGAATGCATCCTCGCCGCCGATTTCCTTGCCGCCTGCTGCGCGCGCCGTGTCGACAAGCGTCGTGAGCAATGCCAGACCGTCGGATAGCGTTTCGTGGAAACGTTCTTCCTCTGTACGAATAACCTTCTCAATAAATTCGCGTTTGGATACAACCTCGTCGTAGTACACGCCCATCACTTCCCCGACAGTAGCGGTCAGCTCATGCAGGAATGGACGGTCGATGCCGATCGTTTTTCCATAACGAACCGCTCTGCGAAGCAAACGGCGAATAATATAGCCGCGTCCTTCATTAGAAGGCATAACGCCGTCGCCGACTGCGAAAGCGACCGTACGGATATGGTCAGCGATTACTTTCAGCGCCACATCATGCTCATCGTTCACATGATATTTCACCCCAGCAAGCTCGCATGTACGCTCAATAATAGGCATGAACAGGTCGGTATCAAAGTTCGAATCGACATCTTGCAAAATCGAAGCGAAACGCTCCAGGCCCGCGCCTGTATCGATGTTTTTGTTTGGAAGCGGCGTATAGCTGCCATCCTTGTTATGGTTGAATTGCGAGAATACGAGGTTCCATACTTCCAGGAAACGCTCGTTTTCGCCGCCCGGCCAGCATTCTGGATCGTTCAAATCGCCGTATTTGTCGCCGCGGTCATAGAAAATTTCCGTACATGGTCCGCATGGGCCTTCGCCGATATCCCAGAAGTTTTCATCCAGCTTGTAGATGCGCTCCTCTGGCAGGCCGATTTTTTTGTTCCAGAACGCGTATGCTTCCTCATCCTCCGGGTAAACCGTAACCGACAGGCGCTCTGGATCGAAGCCGATCCACTCCTTGCCCGTTAGAAACTCCCAAGCCCACGTTATCGCTTCTTCCTTGAAATAATCGCCAATGGAGAAATTGCCGAGCATTTCAAAAAAAGTATGGTGGCGGCGCGTTTTGCCGACATTTTCAATATCGTTGGTGCGAATGCACTTCTGCGAATTCGTAATCCGCGGGTTTTCCGGAATGACGCGTCCGTCAAAATATGCTTTCAGCGGCGCCATGCCTGCATTAATCCATAGCAGCGATGGATCGTTGTGCGGCACGAGCGATGCGCTCGGCTCGATCGTATGTCCTTTGCTTTCAAAAAAAGCGAGCCATTTTGCCCGAATTTCACTAGCCTTCATAGTTGATACGCCTCCAATAAGTTTCATTAATTTGCCCCTGCATTTTGCCGCCAAACCTGCTTTAAAACATCAAAAAGTCCCTGTCAGTTATGACAGGGACGAAAACTCGCGGTACCACCCTGGTTATCGCCGGCATAAGCCTTGCCCTATTTCTAGCGGCACAGCCTTGCAGCAGCAATCTCCTCGTATGGACGATAACGGGTCCTCCCGGTGAAGTTCATTCACACTCCGAAAGCAGCTTTCAGCCATCCTTCGCCATAAAAGCTCTTGCAGCCAACGCCGATTACGGCGAAGAAGCTTCATCTCTGATTGGCGGTCTATAGCTTACTTCTTTTTCATCAACGATTTCCATTTAAAATATAAGAATTTATAAGTTTTGCACTTATACATAGGCTTATATTTCTCCGACAAAACTCTTCGCGCGTCCCCGAAGGACGATGAAGTCATTTTTGCTTTAAATATAAGAATTTATAAGTTTCACTTTTATAAATGGGCTTATATTTCATCGCGAAACGCAAGCTCTGCCTCCAAAGGACGGCGAAAGCCGTTTACGCTTGAGATGTACTAAAAAAGAGTATATCGGCAGCAAGGCCTGCTGTCAAATAATCTTTCGCCGTACATAATAAGCAAACATATGCTGGACGATGACCTTAAGCGCTGCGAAAATCGGAACGGCGAGAATCATCCCCGCAACGCCCGCGACCTCTCCTCCGACCAGCAGAGCGAAAATAATCGCCAGCGGATGCATATGCAGCGTCCTCCCCACCACCTGAGGGGAAATGATGTTGCCCTCTAAAATTTGGCATAGCGTATTGATTACCGCAACGAGAATCATCATTTTGACCGATATGGTCGACGCCATCAGAATAGCCGGAATCGCCCCCAGAAACGGGCCCAAGTAGGGAATAATGTTCGTAATGGCGACAATGCCGGCAAGCAGCAGCGCATATTCCATTCCGATGATCGTGTAGCCGATATAGGCGAGCACGCCGACGATCAGGCAGACCAGAAACTGCCCGCGTATGTAGCTGCCAAGCGCCGAGTCGATATCCTTCATCAGCCGGACGGTGTTTTGGCGATGCGATTTGGGCACATACGTAATGATCGTCCGCTCAAACACCTCAAAATCCTTCAAAATGTAAAACGCCAGAAACGGCACAATAAAGGCAATGAACACCGTATTCAGCACCGACCCAATATTGTTGATAAAATGGATCAGCGTTTCCGAAAGCTTGCGCTCCATATGGAGCAGCGACTGGTTCATGCCATCGCGCAGGCTGTCCGGCAAAAACGACGTATTGTTAATGTCGGTCACCAGATTTTGCGCCTTAATCGTCAGGTCCGGCACCCGCTCGTTGAGCTCCTGCACCTGCATCGCAAGCATTGGAATAACATTGACGAGCAAGACGGTCAGCGCTGTGAAAAATACCGTATAGATGAGCAGCACCGCCATCGTTCGCGGAACTTTACGTTCATGCAGCATCGTCACTACCGGGTTCAGCACGTATGAAATAATCATGGCAACGATAAATGGCGCAAGTATCGCCTTGAGGAAAAAATAAATATTCATAAACATTGGCTTGACCAATATAAGCAAATACAGCGCCAGCAAGCCTAGAATTACATAGACCAACCACACAAACAGACGGCTTTTTGTGAACCGTTCCACTTTCCCTCACCCCCCGCTCGCTTACCAAGGTGAAACGGCTGTCGCCGTCCTTTGACGGCGGCTGCGCGTTTCAGTCCGAGAAATATAAGTCCATTCATAAGTGTGAAGCTTATAAATTCTTATATTTCAAAAGGCCCATAGGCCAATCTGCTACAGTATATGTACAAGCGGGGAAAATCATCCATGGTCATTGCAGAATCTCGCTTGGAAACGGGGAGCAAGCTAAATAGAGGTCTTTTTGCATCATACAAAATTTTGCTATCATTGACATATTGGGCTTTGAGCAGGGACATGCCCGAGCACTTTTCCATTGACAAAAATGTTTCCCAGGAGCAATATTGTTTCATAGAACAAACAAATGCGACAGCTCCAACATCTGAGCGTTAACGAAAGAAGGGTTTTTATGAGCACACAGTCCGATCAACTGGATAAAAAGTCTGGCTGGCTCCGCGCGAGTGGAAGTGTCAGCCTTGAAGAAGTGAATTCCTCTATTCATATACCGAAAAATGCAAGCGGCTTTCGCAAATTTCTCGCCTTCGCTGGCCCCGGCATGCTGGTCGCCGTCGGATATATTGACCCCGGCAACTGGGCAACGTCCATTGCGGGCGGCGCAAGGTTCGGCTACACGCTGCTAGCCGTTATTCTTATCGCTAACTTAATTGCGATTTTGCTGCAAAACCTGTCGGCAAGGCTCGGTATCGTGACCGGCCGCGATCTTGCCCAAGCGACCCGCGACTCCGTCGGCATCAAGGGCGCGGTCATTCTGTGGCTGCTCGCCGAGCTTGCCATTATCGCGACCGATCTGGCCGAGGTTATCGGCTCCGCTATCGCGCTGAATTTGCTCTTTGGCCTGCCCTTAATCGGCGGCATTCTCATTACGACGCTAGATGTATTTTTGCTGCTGCTTTTGCAGAAGAAAGGCTTTAGGCTTATTGAATCGCTCATCATTGTACTGATGGCTACGATATTCGGGGTGTTTGTGTTCGAGGTCATTATTTCGCGGCCGGATATTTCAGCGGTGCTTTCCGGGTATGTGCCGAAGTTTGAAATCGTGAGCAGCCCAGCTATGCTTTTCGTATCCCTGGGCATCCTTGGCGCAACCGTTATGCCGCATAATCTGTATTTGCATTCCTCCATCATTCAGACGAGAAAATATGAACGCACGGAAACGGGGCGCCGGGAGGCGATTAAATATTCCCAATGGGATTCCGGCGTTTCGCTTACGATTGCTTTTCTGATTAATTCCAGCATTTTGATTTTAGGGGCGGCAGCCTTTTATGGAACTGGCCTCAATGTAACAGAAATCGAAGGCGCCTACCAGCTGCTTAGCCCAACGCTTGGCGTCAGCATTGCCAGCACCTTGTTTGCCGTTGCCTTGCTCGCTTCAGGCCAAAGCTCAACGATTACGGGAACTTTAACGGGGCAAATCGTGATGGAGGGTTTTATTAAATTTACGATCCCTTCTTGGCTGCGCCGTATTGTGACACGTTTGCTAGCTGTCATTCCAGCTCTCATCGTCACTTGGCTGTTCGGCACGCGCGGAACGGGAGAGCTGCTGCTGTGGAGCCAGGTCGTTCTCAGCTTGCAGCTTCCCTTCGCCATTATTCCGCTCGTGCTGTTCACAAGCAGCCGAACCAAAATGGGCGTGTTCGCCAACAAGCCATGGGTCAAAGTGCTGGCCTGGCTATGCGTCGGCGTTATTACAGCGCTAAACCTGTTCCTTGTGCTTTATTTATTCGCCACTGGGCATGAGCTAGGGTAATAAGCGGCTCAACCCAGCGGCCTTCCTTTATTCTGGCTCCACGCGATTAGCCGATATCCAGTCAAGAGCTTCCTTTGCCGCGGAAGCCTCTACCGGGGTATCCGGCTTTTTTTGTGCTTGCTCCAGTCTTTCAAGAATAGAGTCATCCACTAAAGCCGGACTAATAATCGACAACGCCCATGCTGCCCAGAAGCTCGGCTGCTCCTGATTCTGTTCCTGATGCTGCTCCTGATTTTGCTTAGCTGCCCAAATCTGCTGGAGCGGTTTAACGCTTTCACTGCCTATTCTAACCAAGGTCAATGCGGCGGCCATACGCAGCTTCTCATTGTCTTCATCAAGCAGCGCCGCAACCTGTTCAGCCGCAGCTCCAGACAGCGGGCCCAGCTCGCCGAGCACAATAACCAGCATCGTACGCACAGGATCTTTTGCAGCCCTCAGCTGCACAAGCAACTCGGGTACGATTTTTCCGCCTTCGTTTTTCAGCGCATGGATCGCTGCAAGCGCATCTAGCGGATTTTCGCTTGCAAGCTTCGCTATTTGGGCCTGCACCTCATTTAATTCGGCCACTTTAACACCTCCTCGCCCTTCCAATGTCATTAAAAAAGAGAACAGCCAAATGACTGTTCCCTTCTAATTGTATGTCAGTATGCAACCATGCATAACACTAGGTCGCATGGATTTGTGGCATTTCATCTTCAAAAAACAGATCATCAAGTGAACTAAGCGTCCCGTCTTCCTCCACTTGGTACACGGACATCTTCTCTCCGTTGACGGTCAGTTCAATGAAGCAGCCCCAGCAATAAAATTGATGGGAACCTATTTTTCCTATATCTTTCGAATTGCAGTTGGGACATCTCATCATCTTTCATTTCTCCCTATTCTCCGAATTGGAAGCTGCGACAGGCTCCAATTCTGCTTCACTGACAGCAGGAACGATAATCGCGTCTTCCCCGAGCAGCACGGCATCTGAATCCTCGGGAGCTCTGAGCCACTTGCGCCCTTCCATCAGATCCGATATAAAACCGTCCGTAAGCTCAAAGCCTACTATTGGTGTACCCATAAATGGATGAAAATAAACGTCCGATACTTGTCCAAGCATCACGCCGTGTATAGTCACCATAGGCATACCCTTGAGCTGTACTTTACTGGTGCAAAACGTTCTGCCCAGCTGCTCAAGCTTTGTTTTCTGCACAGCTGCTTCGTCGGAAATAATAATCGCGTCTACACCGCATGTCAGCACCGCATTCCAGCTCACCGTCTTGACGACATTAGCGAACCAGCCGCTGCTTTCGAGCACGAGACCTGTAACGTTCCAGTGGGAGTCAAAAATCGCATCCTTGATCGTGCCTTCGCGCTTGCCGGAATGAATGACCAGCACGGGCAGACCGATCAATTGCTGTAGTTTAATCACGGCCGGGGAAGCCTCCTAGGCGTTATTACGGATGCGCTGCACAATCGTTGCAACTTTTTGCGCTGCGGCACCCAGTTCCTCCTTAGTATTCCCCAATCCGAAGCTGAATCTTACGGCGGAAGCCAGCCTTTCCTCCGGCAGCTTCATCGCCCGCAAAACGTGGGAACGCTCCAGCGCCCCTGATGTGCAGGCTGATCCGCTTGCCGCTGCAATGCCTGCCATATCGAGATTCATCAGCATCGTCTCGGTATCGACACCGATAAAGCTGATATTGACGATATGCGGAAGTGTCTGCTCCGCCGCGCCATTGATGACGATATTTATATCCACATTTTTCCTAAGCAGCTCTACCCATTCCATACGAAGCTCGCTTAAAAAATGTTGCTTGTTTTGCGCTTCGTTCACACAAATTTCAACCGCTTTGGCGAAACCGGCAATGCCGGCGACATTTTCAGTACCCGCACGGCGCTTGCGCTCTTGTGATCCGCCCTGCGTGGTCGCCTCAAAGGGGGTGCCGGCAGCGATATATAACGCGCCAACCCCTTGCGGGCCATTGATTTTGTGGGCGGAAAAGCTCATCAAATCGACCGGCAGCTCATTCAGCTCATAATGGGCCGTACCCAAAGCTTGCACAGCATCGACATGAAAAATAACGCCTCGCTCATGTGCCAGGCGCCCGATGTCTTCAATCGGCTGCAAACTTCCTACCTCATTATTGCCGTGCATAATGCTTATAAGCGCCGTATTCGGCTTTATAGCCTCAGCCACATCAGCAAGCGATACTTGTCCATGCTCGTCAACGGGCAGCAGCGTCAGCTCGAAGCCTTCGCGCTCAAGCGCTTCGCAGGGATGCAGCACCGCATGATGCTCAGCTTCTGATGTAATGATGTGGTTTTTGCCTTGCAGCGCCAGCGCGCGGACAACACCCTTAATCGCCATATTGTTGCTCTCCGTGCCGCCGGACGTAAATACTAGCTCAGCAGGCTTGCAGCCAATTGCGGCAGCGATCTGGTCGCGAGAGCGGTTAATATGCTGCCGTGCCGCGCGTCCGAAGGCATGCATGCTCGATGCATTGCCTCCCGGACCCTGCATCACTTCCAGCATCGCGCGCGCGACATCTGGATGCATTGGCGTCGTTGCGGCATGATCGAAATAGTGCATAGCTTGTCTATCTCCTTCTATTTAAATGTAGAACATGTAGCTGTCTGCTTTGCCTGGATCTTGGAAGCTGACCATGTCCTTAAGCGTAGTCGAGTCTAGTACGGAGGCGATGCTGTCGCGAATACGCAGCCACAGATCACGCTTCGCCGGGTCATCCTCTTCGGTAAAATCGACTGGGGAAATCGGGCCCTCCAGCACGCGAATGACATCTCCAGCTGTAATATGCTCAGGCTCCTTGGACAAAATGTAGCCGCCATAGGCACCGCGAATGCTTTTCACAAGTCCGGCGTTGCGAAGCGGGGCAACGAGCTGCTCCAAATAATGCTCGGACAAGCTATTGCGTTCAGCTATGCTTTTCAAAGAGATTGGTCCTTCGCCAAATTTTCCTGCAAGCTCCATCATTATCGTTAGGCCATAGCGGCCTTTCGTTGATATTTTCATAAAAGGGCACCTCGTTTTCATTAGTTGTGTTGCCTTAAGCAGCCATGACTGGATTTAAATCATGGTATTCCCATATAGCTTATATGTTAGCATATAGTGCAAGGAACATGCGAGAAAAGCTTGTCATTCTTCGCAAAAAAGTTTTTTGTGCAGCGATAAATGTATGCTACAATGAGAGATACTCGTTTTAGAGGTTGAATACAAGGCGGTGTAAGCAAATGGCAAAATCCAAACAAGAAACTAGAGTCGTTGTCGGCATGTCCGGAGGCGTAGACTCTTCTGTAACCGCACTGCTGCTGAAGCAGGAAGGTTATGATGTTGTCGGCATTTTCATGAAAAACTGGGATGATACCGATGAATTTGGTCACTGCACAGCAGAGGAAGACGCGGAAGACGTTCGCCGCGTATGCGACCAAATCGGCATTCCGTATTATACGGTTAATTTTGAGAAGCAATATTTCGATAAAGTATTCACTTATTTTCTGGATGAATACAAGCGCGGCCGTACACCGAATCCCGACGTCATGTGCAACCGGGAAATCAAGTTCGGCGATTTTCTCAAAAAAGCAAATGAGCTGGGCGCCGACTACTTGGCGACAGGCCATTACGCGCGCGTAGAACGTACGCCGGATGGCGAGACGAAGCTGCTGCGCGGCGTGGACAGCAACAAGGATCAAACTTATTTCCTCAGCGCGCTGAACCAGAAGCAGCTCGCGAAGGCGATGTTCCCGATTGGGCATCTGCCGAAGCCAGAGGTAAGACGGCTTGCTGAAGAGGCAGGCTTGTACACCGCGAAGAAAAAAGACAGCACCGGCGTCTGCTTCATCGGCGAGCGCAACTTCAAGGAATTTCTGAGCGGCTATTTGCCAGCCCAGAAGGGCGACATGGTCGACATTCGCAGCGGTGAAGTCAAAGGCAAGCATGACGGCCTGATGTATTATACGCTTGGACAGCGCCAAGGCCTTGGCATTGGCGGCTCCGGCAATGGCGAGCCATGGTTTGTAGCGGACAAAGACCTTGAGCGCAACGTTCTGTATGTGGTGCAAGGCGAGCAGCATCCGAGCATGTATTCGACTGGGCTAATTGCCAGCGGCATGAACTGGATTGCGCCAGAGCAGCCGGAAGCTCCTTTTCGCTGCACAGCCAAGTTCCGCTATCGCCAAGCTGACCAAGGCGTTACCGTGACACCTGGGGCTGACGGAACGGCACATATTGCGTTTGACCAGCCGCAAAAGGCAATTACGCCTGGCCAAGCCGTCGTACTCTATGATGGCGATGTTTGCCTGGCAGGCGGAACCATCGATATCGTAGAGAAGATTGAAGTCGACGAAACGGCATTCCTCGCCGCTCGTTAAGTATTATCCGCTTGCATGGCTAAATGCATTTGGCATAACAACATCAGCACAAAGCAAGGAACCTTTCCACCGATGGACATCGCCCGGAGGAGGAGGTTCCTTTTTTTATGTGCAGCGCCCTTAGGTTCCAGTTCCAGTTCCTGTTCCTGTTCCCTTCCCTTTTCCATCAATGTTTCCAGCGCCACCCTTTACCCCCTCATTTTCCTTGTCTGAAGGGGAAGCAGCGAGCCGGCTCACGCGAATACGGGAAATGCGGTAATGATCCGTCTCCTCGATGACGAGCTCGAAATGGTCGGCTACTTTTACACGGTTGCCTTTGCGGGGGAGGTTTTCCAATTGGGAATACATCCAGCCGCCAATCGTATCAAAGTTGTCACAGCTAATATTCGTCCCGAGGCAGCTGTTTACCTCCTCAATTTGCATCATTCCGCTAATCGAGTGGCTCCCTTCGCCAAGCGGCTCAATCATTGCCCGTTCCTCGTCAAACTCATCCTGAATTTCACCGACGATTTCCTCCATAATGTCTTCCAGCGTCACGATACCTGAAGTGCCGCCATATTCATCTATTAAAATCGCAATTTGCGATTTGCTCTCCTGCATTTGGCCAAGCAGCTCCCGAATGAATATCGACTCCGGAACCGTCATAATCGGGCGTAAAATCTGACGGATGTCGGTCAGCGTATGCTGCGCATCCTTCCATAAATCTTTAATATGGACAAAGCCGATAATATCGTCCTTGTCGCTTTCACAGACGGGATACCGCGTGTGCATTTCGGCAAGCGCCATCTGTTTATTTTCCTCAAGCGATAGCTGGGCATACAAGCAGATGACCTCCCGGCGGGGAATCATAATTTCTCTCGCATGCGTTTCTGTAAATTTAAAAATATTATCAACAAGCAGCAGCTCCGTATGATGAATGAGTCCGCTACGCTGGCTTTCCTTGAGCAGCAGCCGAATGTCCTGACTGGAGTACGCATGAACGGGGCCAGCTCCCATCCGGACATCGCCATCCTTAACTAGCCAACTAGACAATACGTCCAGCAGCCGCGCCATCGGATACACCATTTTATGAAAATAAAACAAAGGTGCGGCTGCGGCTGCAACGACCTGCTCTGCGCGCAGTCCTCCCAGCGCCTTCGGAACGAGCCCGCCGCAGACGCTGTGCAGCACGGCAGCCAGCAGCAAAGCGGCTGCTACCGCACCCACTTCCACTACGATTGGAGCGATTGGGACTAGCCCATTCACTCCATCAAGCCATGAACCAAAGAGCAGGCGGAACGCTGGAATACCCATCCAGCCCATTCCAAGCGATGCGACGGTTAGGCCAAGCTGGCATGCGTTTAAATAAGTACGAGGCTCGCGCAGCATGGCGGCAGAAACAGCAGCTCTTTTTGATAAACGGCGCCCGGCATGCAGCCTTTGCAGCTGATCGGAGCGCAAACGCAGCAGAGCCGCCTCCGCCGCAGCGAAAAAACCGTTAGCCAGCAATAACCCTGCAAACAGCACAACCTGAATCGTTTCACCCAATGCGGCTTCGCCTGCCCTGCCCCAGAAAATGCTCCGGTGGCGGTAGGCGCACCCCCTCGTCCATCTCTCGCCGTTTTCAGTGACGGTAATTATGTGTATTCGTCTTAGGCCGTACATTATTCAGCATGGACCTAGCGTTTTTTGCAAAAGTTCATAAAGTCGCCTATAATTTGCGGCAAGGGAGGCCGTATGTCCCCCCCCTATATCTGATATAATGCTAACAGCTTGCTACAACATATTAAGCTTTGGCTTACAAGGAGGAACAACATGAAACGAATCATTTTAATTATGCTGGCTGTTATTTGGCTAATTCCGGGTGCAGCTTTTGCCCATTCCAAAATCGAGCAGGCGACACCTGCTGTAGACGAAACGGTAACTGCATCACCTGCTCAAATTTCGCTTTCTTTCAATACCGATATTGAGAAGCTGAGCACATTCAAGCTCCTAAACGCGGCCGGCGAGCAAGTCGCAACCGATGAAGTCGTTGTAGATGGAAAAACGATGAGCGGAGCGGTACCTGCCGCGCTGGAAAACGGGATATACACGGTAAAATGGGCGATTATTGGCGCTGACGGCCATGCGATTGAGGGCGATTACAGCTTCACTGTCAATGCGCCGGAAGCTGCTGCAAGCGAGCAGCCCGCATCGGCATCCCCTTCCCCTGAAAGCTCGTCAACGCCTGATGCAGCGGCTAGCGAGTCACCTGCCCTTGAAACGGCAAGTCCTGCGGCAAGCGCTGTGCCGGCAACAGACACCGCCACCCAAACGGAGGGAAAAGCCAGCAGCTCCACAACGAGCGTAATCATCATTGTCGTCGTCATTCTCCTCATTGCCGTGATCGCTGCCGCTGCGAGAAGACGTAAAAAATGATTTATTTGAGCGAGACGCTTCTATATGTATGCTTTGCGTTGTTAATGGGCGCATTTACTTTGCGTCTCGTGCCGGAGGGCAAGCGACCGCAGGTTATTGTCCCTGATCGCTTGCTGCTTGCCTGCGCGCTCGCTATTCCTGTGCTTTCGTTTGTCCCGCTTGATCAAACGGCACGCACGTTCGCAGCAGATTTTGAACTCAGCTATGGGCAAATGATGAAAAGCCTGCTGCTTGATGCCGTAGCAGGCAAAGCCTTAATCTGGACCCTGCTTAGCTCCCTCGGCCTGTCGGTCCTGCTCGGAATGAAATCCTTCCGGCAGGACCGCCATATGCCGAAGGTTGGGCTGTTTATAACGTTGCTGCTTGCCGTATGGCTCGGTTATGCCAGCCACGCCTCATCGCTGTATGGGCTGAAAGGAATCGTCATTCACAGCGCCCATTTTATAGCCGTCACGATTTGGCTCGGCATTGTCATTACGATAAGCTTGTTTTCGAAGGATGAAAGCCACTGGGAGCCGTTTTTATCCTGGTTTTCAACGCTCGCCTTCGGCTGTTTTTTCGTAACCATTTCAGCGGGCATTACACTAATGACCTTTACGACGCCCGAATACGTAAACGCCTGGATGCTGCCGTATGGGCAAATGCTGTTAATCAAGCACCTATTGCTGCTGCCGCTGCTGCTGCTCGCGTATTCGAACGGCTTTGGCTACAAAAACAAGCTTAAGCATAACGCCGCTTTCCGCCCGCTCCCTTGGTTTAAGGCAGAAAGCATCGTCGCATTGCTGATTTTTATCGCCACAAGCGTGCTAGGGCAACAGGCTCCGCCGCATGAGGTGAAGGAAACGCTGCAAACAACAGCACCTTCTTCTCTGTTCACAACGATTTATAAAGGCAGCTTTAGCCCTGATATTACGCTTCATTTTTCACTTGGGCTAGATAGCTGGCTGTTGCTTGCATCAGCTGTTGTGATGATTGCCGGTTTTTTCCGGATGTACCGCAGCGAACAGCTGCTGCCTGCTTTTGCGATGGGTCTGCTGGCTGCTGCCTTTGGTTACGGCGCACTCATGTTTGCCATTGCCTGAGGAAAGGGATTGGAGAAGCACTTATAAAATTTATAGCAAAAAAAGCAAGGACGCTGGCGGCATTAGCCTGGGCTTCCTTGCTTTTTTATTGCGTTCATTATTGCTCCCGAACCATAAGATTCGTCAAGCTGCCGAGCTTTTCAATTTCGATCGTAACGCGGTCCCCTGCCTTGAGGAAGCTTTGCTTGTCCGCCGGATAACCGAGCATGACGCCTTCAGGCGTACCCGTCAAGATGACATCGCCCGGCAATAGCGTCATATGGCGCGAAACATAGCTGACGATTTCCTTGCAGCTGAAAATCATATCGCTCGTGTTCGAATGCTGGCGCACCTCGCCGTTTACGATACATTTCATATCCAGCTCATTTGGATTTCCGATCTCGTCCGCTGTTACGAGATAAGGACCGAGCGGCGCAAATTTGTCGCATGTTTTGCCGAGCAGCCACTGGCCTGTCCGCATTTGCAAATCGCGAGCCGACAAGTCATTGGCAGCGCAGTAGCCGAATACGTAGCTGAGCGCTTCCTCCTCCGTCACATGCTTCGCTTCTTTGCCAATGACAATCGCTAGCTCCGCCTCATAATCCACCTTCTCGGAGGCAATAGGAAGCGGCACTGCTTCTCCATGCGCAGCGAGCGTATTGTTGAATTTGCTGAACAAAATCGGCACCTCGGGAATGGCCGCATTGGACTCCTCCGCATGCTTGCGGTAATTGAGGCCGATGCAGAGGATTTTGCCAGGGCTTGTCACAGCAGGGGCAAACGTCAGCTCCGCTTCATCGAGAAATACCGGGCCAAGCTCCGCTGCGCGGCTTATCGCTTCATCCGCCAGACGGTGAAGGGCTTCAACGGCCTCCGCCCCGCCTTCAATGACCTGATGAATATTTTGAGGTACGGATGCACTGCCTTTACAAGCTACGCTGGCTGCCGCAACATCGAGAATGCCTTGCTCCGTCTTTACTCCCAAACGCTCTGCACCTTGCTCCGTAAATGTTAACAGCTTCATAGGTTTATACAGCTCCTTAGTTTGGCGTTATTTTGCGGAATCCGGGTCGGCGGCCCAGAAAAAGGTTTCTGCCGTTTCGTCTTGGTCGCACCCGCGTAAAGTGTAGACCTCATCCCCACGATCCGTCTGCTTCGTTCCTATTCCTTCGCAGATCGTGCTTGGCCTGCCTAAATCGGAGCCAAACGCATCCATTCCATTGTCAAAGGTATACAGGATCGCATCCCCATTATAGACCAGCTCATAAAAAATAGGATCGCCTTCTATTGTATACTCCGTAAGCCGAACCTTGCCCGACTGCTTAAGCGCTATATTTTCAATAAAAGCATCCCATTTGTCCAAATTGTAATAACGTCCATGAACATTTACAACGTCGCCATTATCAGCCGCCTGCTCCGCTAAATACGGCTCTTCGACCTTTGGAAATACGCTTTCCAAAGCGCCGCTCGGGTCCGTTATAGCTGTTGGCTCCGCTTCCTTTACGATTGGCGAGGGTTCCGTAACTGGCGAGTGCCCCGTCTGAACCAGATTATTGCTGCTGCAGCCTGCGAGCAAAGCAATTGCCGCAACTAAGCTTGCGTATTTCAACATCATGCCCACCTCCTGCCCTTCAGACGAAGGCTGGCAGAAGAAGGTTGCCATTTCTGTCCCTCAAGCGGCTATTTCTTCCCCTTCGGACGTTTCCGCAGCTCTTGGTTTTGCCGGATTTTATCCTCCATGCCCTGCTCGGTTGCCTGGTAAAAGCTCATTTCCCGCAGCTTGTCCGGCAAATATTGCTGCTGCACATAATGCCCCGGATAATCATGCGGGTACTTGTAGCCTTCGTGGCCAAGCTGCGCCGAGCCTTTATAATGGGTATCGCGCAAATGCAGCGGCACCTCGGCTGCGCCAAGCCCCTCCATCATCGTCATCGCTTTGCCGATGGCCAGCGCCGTCGCATTCGATTTTGGGCTTTCTACCGCAAACAAAATCGCTTGCGACACATTGTATTTCGCCTCCGGCCAGCCGATTTTGTGATAGGCGTCCATGGCCGTTACCGCCTGCACCATCGCTTGCGGATTCGCAAGCCCAATGTCCTCGCTGCAAGCGACGATCAGCCGGCGGATAAACGTCATCGGGTCCATGCCAAGCTTCTCCACCGCGTACAAAAACCAGAACAGCGCCGCATCGCTGGAGCCGCGAACGCTTTTATGAAACGCAGACAGCACATCGTATTGCGTCGATTGATCGGCTTTGACCGCGCGATTGCGAATTGATTCCTGCGCGACCTCCAGCGTAATATGTACCGAGCCATCCGGCTCAGAAGGCGTCGTCACCGCGGCCAGCTCCAGCGCGTTCAAGGCGCGGCGAATGTCGCCGCCTGCCATATTCGCAATATGCGCCAGCGCCTCCTCGTCGCAGTGCAGCTCCATAAAGCCCAGCCCGCGTCCCTTATCGGCCAGCGCCCGCTTCATCGACTCCAGCGCATGCTGCGGGCCGAGCGGCTCCAATTGGAACAGCGTCGAGCGCGACAGAAGCGCCCCATTTACATGATGGAACGGATTTTCCGTCGTCGCGCCAATAAAAATAATAATCCCCTGCTCAACCGCTGGCAGCAGCGCATCTTGTCTTGCCGTGTTGAAGCGATGCACCTCGTCGAGGAACAAAATGGTTTTTTTGCCATACATCGTCTTGCTCAGACGGGCTTGCTCAATTACTTCGCGCACATCCTTCACCGAAGCGTCAACGGCGTTCAGCTTGACGAACTCGCCCGCTGTCCGCTTGGAAATAATGTTGGCCAGCGTCGTCTTGCCGCAGCCCGGAGGGCCGTACAGCAAAATGGACGATACCTGATCCCCTTCAATCGCCCGGCGCAGCAGCTTGTCCTCTCCAATGATATGCTCTTGCCCAATATATTCATCCAGCGTCTGCGGCCGCATCCGGTCGGCTAACAGCCTCGCCCGCGGCGTCTCCGCTTCCTGATAAGAAAATAAATCCATCTGCTCACAACCCTCTTCCCTATTCCTATCGATCATAGCATATTCGCTTTTTATTGCGCCACTGGCTTCATCGCTGTGTAATTTCTATTAGAACATGGGTATTCATTACATAAGGAGGGATGCGCCATGCCATGGACAAAAGAAGACTATTCTGATTCACTCAAAAACGTTATGGCACCCGTTCGCATTCAGCTTTCGTTGATGTAAATAATTAAACAATTTTATAATATCTGTTCAGTAATTAACAAATCGCTCTAATCTAACAATTGCGCTCTTTTTCTGCAAGTGTTTATAATTATAGACGGATGTTCTTTATTATATCAATGTACATTACAAATATCGTCGTGTTAATAAAAAGCTTTATGAATACATTTCCGCAAAATTTGCGACAATGCAGCAAGCTATGCATAAAAACCGTCAAGCGAAAGGAGCCTATAAAATGCCAGATGAAAAAGAACTTACAGCCGCGCAGAAAATGATTGGTGATTTTGCACCAAAGCTGGTTCAGTTAAATGATGATGTTTTATTTGGAGATGTGTGGGAGCGTAAGGAGCTTTCGCCTCGTGAACGCAGTTTAATTACTGTATCTTCTTTAATTACGGGCGGCAATACGCAGCAATTAGGCTTTCATCTTAATAAAGCAATGGAAAACGGGCTATCGGAAGAAGAACTTAAAGAAGCCATTACACATCTTGCTTTTTATGCTGGATGGCCAAAGGCGATGTCTGCTATTATGGTCGCTAAAGAAGTCTTTTCGAAAGAGAAGTAACGAAATGGATGATTCGCCCTACCCAACAACTAAATGAATGAGACGAGGAGCATAAAAAATGGCCCAAGCAAAGAATTTAGCTGAAAGTGTCATCTTCCCGAAAGGTCAAAAAATCACGAATAACTATTTTATTGGAGGAGCTTGGCTTGAAATGCTAGTTCCTGCTGATTCTCCCCTCAATTGCCCGATTGGCAATGTAACGTTCGAACCAGGTGCAAGAAACAACTGGCATAAGCATGCAGGCGGACAAATTCTGCTTGTAACGGGCGGCACAGGCTACTACCAGGAAGAAGGCAAGCCAGCACAAGTCATTCGTGAAGGAGATGTCGTGGAGATTCCTTCGGATGTGAAGCATTGGCATGGAGCTACAGCGGATAGCTGGTTTGCACATATTGCGATAAGCACCAATATCCATATGGGCGAGACCGAATGGTTGGAGCCCGTAACGGATGAGGCGTATGACCAATTATAATTACCGGCTGATTCTAAAGCATATTGTCGGTAACCCGCTCAAGTTAATTCAGTAAGCCATCCTTTATATTCTGTATCCATGCTGAGTTTTTCACAAAAAAAAGACGCACAAAGCGCTTCCCCGCTTGTACGTCTTTTCTTTTTCTAAAGTTATTTATGACAATCACAGCAACCTCTTCATGCCGCTTATTCGCCAGCCCATATCGGATGAATAACATACGTTCTCCCCTGCTCCGCCTGAAAATAATACTGCAGCGGCGTACGCTCCTCCACCTCCGGCATGCCCTCTTCGCCCTGCGGCTGAATCCGCAGCGCTGCACCTGCATACAGCACACATGGGCCGCTGCGGTGGGCAAGCAGCTCTGCCGCCTGCAGCTTGCCATCACGCCAGGAGATGGCGACCTCGAAGCCGCCGCGGGCGCGGAGGCCGCTGACGCTGCCGGCTGGCCAAGCGTCCGGCAGCGCTGGCAGCAGCTGCAGCCTGCCCGCATGCGACTGCACGAGCAGCTCGGCCATTCCAGCTGTTACGCCAAAGTTGCCGTCAATCTGAAAGGGCGGATGCGCATCGAACAAATTCGCATAAACGCCGCCCCGCTTGAAATCCATTACCCCATCATCCGGGATAAGCGTGAGCATCCGCTTAATTAGCGCATACGCCCGATTGCCATCACCGAACCTTGCCCATAGATTGACCTTCCAGCCGAGGCTCCAGCCTGTTCCCCCGTCGCCACGCCGATCCAAGGCGATGCGGGCGGCTTCATAAAGCTCCGGCGTACTTTCCGCTGACCAGCCATCACCCGGATAGAGCGCATATAGATGCGATACGTGACGATGAAACCGATCCTCGTCCTCGTAGTCTTGGGACCACTCTTGCAGTTGGCCATGCTTGCCAATGCTTGCCGGGAGCAGCTTAGGCAGAGCAGCTTCCAATTGCTGCAAAAAGTGCCGTTCCTCTGCGTATTCATATTCCGCTTTCAAATCCGGTCCCCATTCCCGTTTCTGTCCCTTTCCCTTTCTCTGTTCCTGCTCCTGTTCCTGCTCCGCTTCAAAGCAGCTTGCCCTTTCGACTGCCGCACAAGCACTAATTTGCTCATGGGCCGCCAAACAATGCTCAAACAGCTCGCGAATGAGGCTCATATCCATCGTTGATGCAACGCTCAGCGCTGGCGTTCGTCCGTCCTCCAGCCGGAAGCGGTGCTCCGGCGAGGTGGAGGGGGAAGTGACGAGCATGCCCTGCTCGTTTTCAACCAGCCAATCCAAATAAAACTGGGCCGCGCCTTTCATAACGGGGTAAGCTCGCTGCGCTAAGTAGCCGATATCCCCGCCAAAGCGATAATGCTCCCATAAATGCTGGCAGAGCCAAGCGGCACTCATCGGCCAGTTCGCCCATAGCGGATTGCCATGCCCGTAATCGCCTGGTGGCGCGGATTGCCGCCATATATCCGTATTATGATGGGCAGTCCAGCCCCGGCAGCCATAATTAACCTCTGCGGTTGCCTGCCCCGTTACGGATAAATCGGCAATAAAGTCCAGCAGCGGCTCATGGCATTCGGCCAAATGGCACAGCTCCGCAGGCCAATAATTCATTTGTGTATTAATATTGAGCGTATAATTGCTGCTCCAGATCGGCCGGGCATCCTGATTCCATATGCCTTGCAAATTCGTCGGCTGCGTGCCTGATCTGGAACCTGCGATCATTAAATAACGTCCGTAATGAAACAGCAGCTCTACGAGATGGGGGTCAGTTGCGCCATATTCGGCGATTCTTTGATTCGTCGGAAAGTCTTCAGGCAAGCTGGAGCCTTCTAGCTGAAAAGCCACTCTGCCAAATAACGTTCGGTGATCGTCACCATGCGCACGAAGCAGCGTTTCGAATGGCTTCTCCACAGCCGCTGTCAAATAGGCGCCCGCCGCCAGCTCAGCATTTTTGCCCTCTGTCCCTGGGCAGCGGTCATAGCCATTAAAGCTGGTTGCCGCTGAGACATACAGTGTCGCCGTTGTCGCCCCTTCCACATGAAGCCCATCCGCGTCCGCCGACCATGAGCCCCCAGCGGCCTGAATGCCAAGGAGCGCAGCAAAACGCATAGCCTTCGTCGTATCCGGCTGCCCGTACCGAATCGGCTCATCCGTCTCATAATAATTCGGATAAACCTGCTCCGGACAATAACCGGTAAGTAGCAGACCGTCACGTACAGGAGCGGTGCGGCTGCGCAGCGGGCTGCTGAGACTTGCCTTGAAGCTCAGCTTCCCGGGCTCGCTTGCAGTCAGGTGGATAACGATTACCTGATCGGGATGCGAAGCGAATACTTCCCGTGTATAAACAACCTTGCCTATTCGATATATCGTTCTCGCGATTCCGTTTGCCATATCGAGCTCGCGCCTATATTCTTCCGTCAATTGCCCGTGATAAAAGCGGAGCTGAACATCGCCTAGCGGCATATAGCTTTGCGTATAAGGCCCCATTGTCGAAGCTTTGCTTATTCGCTCAGCCTCCTCGTAATCGCCCTCTTTGATACAGCGGCGTATGTCTGCCCAAGCCGCAAGCGCTAACGGATTATTCCAATTCTGCGGGCTTCCCGACCAAAGCGTATCCTCGTTCAGCTGAATGCGCTCCGCATCAACACCGCCAAAAACCATCCCGCCAAGCCGCCCGTTCCCCACGGGAAGAGCCTCCGTCCAAATGCTTGCCGGCTTGTCATACGTCAGCTTCATGCTGCTCCCCTCCCTATCCGGCCCCAATATGAAGCCTGAAAGCTTGCTAAACAATACCGAATTCATCCTTTATATCCTGAATGCGGACAAGCTGGCCGCCGCCGCTTGCGCTGCGTTCCATTGCTGCCATCAGGGCAAGCGTGTGTATCGCCTCTGAAGCGTCAGGAAGCGGAAGCTCGCCACTGTCTAAACATTCCGCAAAATATTCAATATAGTTTTGGTACTCGCCTGCATGATGGCTTTTGCCTTCAAAGCGGAAATAGTAGTCATGCTTGTCTTCAAACGAATAAGAGGCTGTGCCTTGCTCAGCAAAATGCGTATGGTAGCTTAAATTCGGATATTCCGCACGCGATATGCCATTCGTTCCGCGCAGCACGCAGCTTATAGATGGCTCGACCGCCTGCCCTAGAGTCGGCATTGTATAATTGCCGGAAATTTGCGCCATTCGTCCCTGCCCATCCCGCAGCAGAAAACGCATCGAGTCCCAAGTATCGACGGTGCCGTTGCCGCTTTCGCCGCCAGCATCTATGCTGCGGCCGAAGCCTACAACCTCCGTTACGCCGGGCAAATACCAGCGAACGAGGTCAACAGCGTGGATCATAAAGCCGTACATCCAGCTAAAGCCTTTTTGGCGGCTCCAATCCTTTTCAAGAAACCAGCGTCCGTCGGTTATATATTGCGCCTCCACCATTTGAAGTGCGCCATGCCGCTCCTGCTCGTAATCGCTGCGCTGATGAAGCATCGGCTCGAAAAACCGCGAGCTTTGCCCTACAAATAAACGCTTGTCTGTCCCTTTCATGATGGCCAGCAGCTCCTGCGTGCCCTCCAAGGAAGGCAGCAGCGGCTTCGTGCAGATGGCATGCTTGCCCGCCTCCAGTGCTTGGCGGATATGCGTCAAATGCAGCTGGTCTGGCGTATATATCGCAATGACGTCAATTAAAGGGTTTTCCAATAAATCGCTATATTTGGTTGTCCAGCCATGAAAGCCGAATTCCTCCGCCCGCTGCTGGCAAAGCTCCTCATTTAAATCGCATACCGCCACCAGCTCATACCGCTCGCTCGCCAGCGCCGCCGACATAATGCTGCGTCCTTCCCCAAGCCCAATTACACCTAACCGATAACGCTGTTTAGTCATCTCATTCACGCATCCTTTGCTTTTTGTAAAATGGTAAAAGGCTGCTGATGGCGTGTACGCTGCAGCTCCCGCTTCTTCTCAAGTATAGCGAAGCGCCTTGCCGCTTACTTGTCTGGACAAGGTCGTTTATTTGCGATTTTGTTCAAAAATCGGCATGCTTCCTCCCTTTAGCCTGAGCCACCACTTCTGCCCCACGCTTTATGAACAAGATTGCAAACCAGCCTGCCTTTTTAGCAAAGAAAGCGTTTCCTCCGTCATGTTAAAATGGAGCCAGCAAAAAATCTTACATCCAAGTAAAGGAGAATTTGGCTCATGAAATTCGGCATGCAAGGAACGGTCATCGGCTGGCAGGACCCTTGGGCGCAGACGGCTTCAGAGCTTTATATGCGCACGGGAACAGGACAAATCTATCCTTCACAGGACCCTCCGCCAGGAAGGCAGGCTTTTATGGAGCAGCTTAAGCAGCTGCAGGCCGATTTTTACGTGCATCATGTGTTTCCCGGCCTTGAGGGCCAGCAGGAGCTGCTCGCTGACATGCTCGCCTATGGAATGGAGCTTTGCCTCGGCAATGAATATGGCAACATTAACGGCCCGTGGGAAGAGGGAACGAACCGCTACGACATTCCAGACGAGCAAATCCGGCTGGCAGCGGCAAGCGGACTGCTCATTGGGCTGCTCTTCGATGAGCCTGAGCATTTGCAGATCAATGCGGCGCAGTATCGCAAGGATGGCTGGTTCCCGCATTGGAGCAGCCTAACAATGGAGCAGGAAAACGTCGCTGCTTTGCGGGAAGCCTTGACCGCTGCGGTTGCAAAGCGCGATGCCCATGTCCGCTCTATTGTGACCGAGGTCCAAGTGCCAAGCCCCTCACCCGGCACTTCTAATGTGCCGCTCATTTCCGAGCAGGTATTTCCCGTGTTGTTCCACGCCCAGGCGCGGGGAGGGATGGCCCTTTGCCCCAAAATAATGAAGGAGTCGTTTCAATCGCTCCAGCTCGCCACGGCGCTAGGTGCAGCCAAGCAGTACAATCGCCCTTTGTGGCTGTGCGCCGATTTATGGGGACCGGATGCCGGCGAATGGCCGATTCGCACCCCGGGCTTTCCCGGCCATTCGCCAGCGGAGTTCGCCTCCGCACTCAGAATGGGTTATTTAATGAGTCCTACCCATTTATTTGTTGAAAATGTTGATGCGCTGATGCGATTCGACGGACACAGCTTTCAGCAAACTGCGTTTGGAGACGTCTGGCAGCAGTTCAGGCAGGAATTTGTCGCTGCCCACCCGCTGCCTTACAGCCACATGGATGCCAGTGCCGACATCGCCTTCATTCACTCCGACGACAGCAACTATGGCCAAAATGAGCGGCCCTTCGGCAGCTTGGCTGCTGCCATGCCGCAGGAAAGCCAGAGCATTTTTCACGTATGGCATTTGCTCAGCCACCGCACCATTCCGGCACATGGCAGCTGTATGCACATTCCCGGCTATACGTTCCCGCGCCATCGCTTGAAGGCCTCCATCGCTGAAGAGCGCTTCCCGCTATGGAAGGGAGCGCAGCTTCCACCAGCACCAGCAGCAGCCGCTGCAAACAGGGATGGAACCGCAGCGGTTCATCCATTATTTTTCCCGCTCAACAATGTGCTCGTTTACGATGAATTCGCGGCCGAGCCGCAGCTTGCCGGCGCCAAGCTCATTATCGCAGCTGGAAGCTCGCTGTCATCCGGCACGCTTCGCGCCATGAGGCGGCGCGCCGAGCACGCAGGCGCGGTCGTCCTTGTTGCGTTGTGGCTGCTGCCCGAAGCGTGGAAGCAGCGCTGCATCTTCCCCGGCGGCGGCGCTTGGCTCCCGACGGCTGACTTTCTCAGCGACGAAACGGCGGAGCTCGCCCGCCCGTTTCTTGGACGGCCCGATTGCTGGGTTCAGCGCTTCGGGAATAAGGAGGTTCATTTTCACAAAGGGGATCACGGCGGATTTACACTGGATTTCGAGCTTAATGGGTAGCGCAAAGCAGCTTGAAAGCATGCTGTGGATGGGATTTGCTATTGAGAAGCGGGGTTATTTTGACTATAATAAACGGTAATTCAATATAAAAGGAGGTCGGTATGGATGGCAATTAGAGATTGCCGGATTGGCACAGCCCACTGCGGAGCAGGTTTTGGAAGCGATACTTTGCATGGGCGCACTCATAACGGATACGTTATCGCCTAGCCACGCTTATGTCGTTTCTAATACTTGGCTTTGCACCTTATTTTCTGCACGATCAAAACAAATAAGGGGCTGAACCTAAATGAATAAACCATTTATTAGAAACCATCAATATAATGTGATTAAAAAACAAGCCGGCATTTTGCAGCATGCGCTCGGCACAGTTGCCGACCGTAAAATTTTGGAGTCCGTTAAATATACGACCGAATCTAAAATTTTGGAGATGTTCCCAGACGCAGCCGCCGAGCACAAGCAAATGCTTGAAGCCGTCTCGACGCTGCAGACGAAAGAGGATTTTGCCAAGTATTTGCGGGAATTGGAAGCCTATTTAACGGAGTTTCCGGCCATTACGGCCAAGCAAATCCAGAAGCTTTTTCCCAAAAATAAAAAGCTCAAGCTGCCCGATCTAGCCGCTATCGACTATCGCTATGTCACTTATTTAAGCTGGATCGATATTGCGAGCAACAAGCTGTTTATCGTTTATCCGGCAAATGGCCAGTTCGTTGGCGTCGAAGGACGCTACAACCCGACGAACAAGAAAAACTATTGCTTTGTGTGCAATCGGTTTGAGGAGCTTGCTTTATTTTCAGCCATAACGAAAAAAAGGCCTGCAGGCGCATCCCCCGACTACTACAAAGCTGTTGGTAACTACATGTGCGCCAACAGCCATGACTGCAACAACAATATTACCGATACGACCGCACTTGAAAAATTTATTGAGGCGGTAGTTGGGTAAATAGCGGAATGGTGCTGCGCTGTTTGACATGAACACAGCAGACAGTGTCCGGCCATGTAACGGCTTCAAAGCGCGTACCGATGCTCAATCGGTACGCGCTTTTTGTATGAAAGCGGAATAGTAAAAGCCGCTGACGGTGAATACCTATACAGGCATCCTGTCAGCGGCCGATGTGATTATTTTAAAAACAGTTCAATAACCGGAACGGTGACGTTCGGTTTTTTCACTGGCAGCTCCAATGTAAGCGTATCGGCAGCCCGCCCTTCGTTAAAGGCGCCTGCCTCCATCGTCATTTCCTGCTCGCCCTGGACCATCCGGATTTCAGAAGCATCATGGAGCAGCTGGGCATAGGCGATTTTGCCCGAGAAGCCGTATAGGTGCAAATGCTTGAACGGCCAGCTGAAAATATGCAAATACAGCCGATTCGTCGATGGGTTATACGTAAAACGGCAATCCTGCGGGCTGGCATATTCCTCCGGCGCTGCCGTACAGCCATAGATGGAACGGTTGTGCCGCCGCATCCAGGCGCCAATTCCCTTCAAGCGCTCCACCGCGCGTTCATCGAATTCGCCTCGCCCTGTCGGCCCGACATTCAGCAGCAAATTGCCGCCTTTGCTTACCGTATCAATCATCATTTGCACGAGCATATCGATGCTTTTCCACGATTCCTCGTCGCGGTAATAGCCCCATGAGCCGCTGAACGTATGGCATGCTTCCCAGACGACACGCTGCCCGTTCACTTTAATCCACTCCCGCGGCTGATACTGCTCCGGCGTCGTAATATCTCCCGCTATTTGCAGGCGGTCATTGAGCATAATATTCGGCTGCAGCTCGCGAATCATGCGCACTAGCCGCTCGCTTTGCCATGCCTCCTTGCCTTTGCCCTCAAAGCCCGCTTCGGCGGCAATGGAGAAGTCGTAGAACAGCACATCGATGTTGCCATATTCGGTGAGCAGCTCCCTCGTCTGGCCGAACAGAAACTCGACATATTTGGCAAAATCCCGCTCCTTGCTTTGTTCCAGAAACGCCTCATTATAGCGCAGCGGATGCTTCACATCGACCGTATAATGCGGGTGATGCCAGTCGAGCAGCGAATAATACAAGCCCGTGCGAATGTCGCGCTCGCGAAAAGCATCCAGCATCGGCCGCAGCAAATCCCGCTTGGCCGGACTATTCACCGCATGATAAGCCGTCAGCTTCGAGTCCCACAGGCAGAAGCCTTCATGATGCTTGGCGGTGACGACCATATATTTCATGCCCGCTTCCGCGGCAAGATCAGCCCATAGCTCCGGGTCATATAAATCCGGATCAAAATGCTTGAAATATTTTTCATATTGCTCATTGCTGAGAAACTCTCTGGACCGCATCCACTCATGCCTCGCGCCAAGCGCATATAGCCCCCAGTGGATGTACATGCCGAAGCGGTCATGGGTGAACCACTTTGCGCGCTGTGCGCTGTCAAGCTCTGTTTGTGAAGGCACACCCTCGCTTGCTCGTATTCCTTCTATGTTCTCCGTTCCCTTCGCCATCTTCTTACGCTCCTCCCTTAGCCGCTTATATGCCTTGTTCGCAAGCCCTGCTTGCTGTCTCTTCTTTTCACTAGCGGCTATATCGCCTGCTTCGCCACTCTGCGGAATTCCCGCGGCGAAACCTCGCTGTATTGCTTGAAATGCTTATTGAAGTAATGAATGGAATTGTAGCCGCACTCAAAGGCAATGTCCGTAATCGATTTGCTCGTCGTCTTCAGCAGATGCATCGCAATTTGCAGGCGCAGCCGATGAATAAATTGATTAGGCGTGACGCCGACCGCCTGCTTGAAATGAGTATAAAAATACGTTTTTCCCCGGCCATACAATTCAATTAAATCCCGGACATCAATGTCCTCGGTAATGTGGCGCAAAATATGCTCCACTGCCGACACGACGCCTTCGTCCACCTCCACCTGCTCGCCTTCCCCAGCCGAGCAGGCAACCGCATAACGAAACACATGAACCAAAATATCGATAAACCGCATCAATTGCGCGGCCTCCCAGCCCGGCTCCTTCCTCACCTGCTCCTCATAGGCGGCCTTGGCAGCAGCCTGAATGCCCTTGGCATAGGCAGAGCTGGCCGGAATAAGCGGACAAGCACCCTCGGTATAAAACGGATACAGCAGGCGATAGCCATTGGGAATCATTCGAACGATGGAGGGCGAGAACAGCACCATAATCCATTCAATCGGCTTGTCTGCCTCCTGCGCCAAATTATAGTGCGGGGCATAGGGCCGAAACAGAAACACATCCCCGGCTTCACCGGTGTATTCCCGATCCAAAAGCTGAAAGCGGGACTTGTTATGCAGCAGCACATTGATTTCGAGAAAATCATGCATATGCAGCTCATGCTCGACGAGACTATCGATGCGGCGCTCGATTTTCAGTTCCTTTTCCAGCCTCAGATCATGGAAAAACATCGCGCTTCCTCCCTTCGTCTCTTTTTGCCCTTTTTAGCCTGCTTGCCTCCTCTATCTGCAAACGAGCCATGGCACAGCTTATATCAGCCTTTTACCGAGCCGGAGGTCATGCCGGAAATGATATATTTTTGACCGAGCAAATAGATGATGATGACCGGCAAAGTTGTCAGCACAATATCAGCGGAAACGAGATTCCAATTCACCGAAAAACGGCCAAAGAAATTATAAACGGCAAGCGTCATCGGCCACATATTCGAGTCATTCAAATAATAGAGCGGCAGGACAAAATCATTCCACGCGCCCATAAAATTCAAGATGCCGACCGTAACAATAACCGGCGTCAGCAGCGGAGCTACGATGGAGTAAAACAGGCGCAGCGGCGAGCAGCCATCTACAATGCCCGCTTCATCCAGCTCTCTTGGCACCGAGCCAACGAAGCCATAAATAAGAAAGACGCTGAAGGGAATCGACATGACGGCAAGCAAAATGACCATGCCCAGCTGCGTATTAATCAAATGGGTGAACTGCATCACCTTCGTTAATGTCACAAAATTAATCGGCATCGCAATGCCCAAAATAACGAAGAAATACATAAACCGGTTCAACCGCGACTGATTGCGGGCAAAAATATAAGCGGCAATCGCAGCGAGCGCGATGCCCAGCACCGTTGAACCGACCGCATACAGCAGGCTGTTCAAAAAAGATTGCAGCAGCTTGCCCTGCTCCACAACGATGGCGTAATTGCTCCAATGCAGCGCCTTCGGCAGCGCAATGCTCATGGAGCTTGCGCCCATCTGATCTTTCAGCGAGTTGACAATGATCAAATACAGCGGGAGAAAAGTTACTAGGCTGAGCAGCCAAGCGATGCCGTTGCGTGCCAGCTTTTGAATGAATTTCGGGGTCATTGGTCACGCCCCTCCTCTCTGGCCATTAGGCGGATGACAAAATAACCGACAATCGTCATGAATAGAAAGAGCAGCGAGGACAGCGCGGTGCCAACCCCATAACGGCCCATCGAAAATTCTTTAAAAATCGCTGTATAAAGCACATCTGTTGCATAGCCCGGCCCGCCGTTCGTCAAAACATAAACCGCCTCGAATACTTTCAGGCCATGCAGCAAGTTCAGCACCGTCGTCACGACAAGCGCCGGCATGAGCAGCGGGAGTGTCACATACTTGAATTTATGCCAGCTGTTCGCCCCGTCGATTTCGGCTGCTTCATAATAGCTTCGCGATATCGACTGCAAGCCCGCCAGCAAAATAATCATAATGTAGCCGGCGCCCTTCCACGTATCGACGCCGATAATCGATTTGAACGCCCAATTGGCGTCAACGAGCCATTTTTGCGCCATAAAATCCAGCCCCATCCATCTGAGCGCTTCATTCAGCAGCCCCGTCGCCGGATTCAAAATCGATTTAAAAATCAGGCCGACGACGAGCATCGGCACGATCGATGGCATAAAAATCATGACCCGATGAAAGCCTTTAAGCTTGATGCCTTCATTCAGGATAAGGGCGAACAGCAGGCCAATTGCCGTTTTTAAAATAACGGTCGATGCCGTAAAATTCAACGTATTGATAATGTAGCTGACATAATTTTCACCGGACGAAAACAGCGTCTTGAAATTGTCCAATCCGATGAAGGTAATCGTATCCGAGTAGCTGTTCCAATCCGTCAGCGAATAATAGAAGCCCATCAGCCCGGGCACGACGAAAAAGATAAAATAAACGCCGACTGTGCCCAAGGCAAAGTAAAACGGATAAATTTTATTTCTCATGCAGCATTCATCTCCACTCACTCGTTTGTCGTCTATAGCGGTGGCAGCCGCCTTTTATTTAGCCCATGCCGGATCTTTCGCCACAACCGCCATATCGGCACGGCGCTTGTCGATGCTTTTCAGCATATCCTCCGGCTGTATCGCGTTGCCCAGCATCGCAACCAAATCTTTGCCCATATCCATCCACTGCGGATTGACATAGTTCACGTAATCCTGAATATCCGTGCCTTTTTTCGTATATGTCGCCATCAGCTTCTTCTGCTCTTCATTGTATTTGTCTTTCAGCCCTGGGAAGTTTAGATTGGAAATCGTCGAATCATTGTCAAGCATATACTGCAAGTTTTCCGGCTGCGCCAAATACGCCAGGTACTGCTTCGCTTCTTCAATATGCTTCGAGCCGGAATAAATAAATTTGCTTGGGCCGCCTGGATTGATGTAATAAATTTGATTGTCCGCGAGCGGAATGACGAAATAACCGAATTGATCCGCTTTGACATTAGGGTCTGCCTTCTCGATATCGTTGACGATGCTTTGGGCCGCAAGGGTCATTGCATATTTGCCGCTCGCCATCTTCACAGCCGAATCCGCCCCTGTATCGGAAAAAGCGTTGTCGCCCATAAAACCAAGGTCATACATTTCCTTAAACTGCGTTAGAGCCAGCTTCATCGTCGGATCGTCCACAAACTTCTTCTTATTCGCATTCAAATCATCGTATAAGCCCGGCGTTACCTCATCGTAGCGCGGTCCCGGCTCGGCGAACCACAGGACATGATGCCAGCCATCGGCAATCGGCTCATACAGTGGGGTAATGCCAGCATCCAGCAGCGTCTGGGACAATGCCTTGAACTCCTCGTACGTTTTTGGAATGGTGAGGCCATGCTGTTCAAAAATCTTTTTATTGTACGCAATAACGAAGCTGCTGCCCGTATCCCAAATCGTCTGGGCGTATACTTTGCCGTTCAGCGTCAACTGCTCAATGCTGAGCGGGTCCTCGCGCTTCACCCACTCTTCTCCGCTTAAATCAACAGCATTTTTCTCGACATTATAATTGAGGCTGATTTCGCTTTTGCCGCTTTGCCCGCCAAACAAGTCGGTAGCCTCGCCAGCGTTCAGCTTTGTTTTGAGCACATTGAAATATTGATCGGAAGGAACAATTTGATAATCGATTCGAATGCCGGTCTCGGCTTCAAATTTTTTGGCGAGCTGCATTTCCGCGTCCTTTATCCAGCCTTGGCTGGCCAAGTAGGTAAGCGTAATATTTTGCTTCGCCCCTCCTGTTCCGCCTGTGCCGCTATTCGCGCTGCCTGCCGGGGATGATGCATTTGCACCGGATCCCGTATTTCCGCCTCCACAGCCCGCAACTATAATCGCAACCAAAGCAATAACCGTTAACAGCCACATCGATTTTTTCATCATATCGCTCCCCTTTAATGTTGAATGCTCAGCTGTATGCGTTTTCATTTCCTGCTTCCCCATTATAGAATTCCGATTTTTGATGTGCCATGGATAAAACGGGGGCGTTTTATGCACTTATTTTACCACTCGCCAAATAATTATGAAGCGCTTACAAAAAATCTTTGACAAAATGCCCGCCTAGCAGCAAAATGAAAGCAACAACGGTGCGCGTGAATGGCTGGAGGTAGTAATGCTTACTAAATTCAAAACGATTCAAGCTGTTCTGTTCTCCACCTACTCTCTTATTATTTTCATCGTGTTTACAGTACTAGTCGTATGGCTTTGCCTTTGGTCCTCTAATCTGCTCAAGCAAAACGCAACCGATTCGCTTTCCAGCATGGGCCGCTCGATGCAAGAGCATATTGATTCGGAAATTCAAAAAATGAATGATGTTTCGCTCAATGTGATGTACTCCAATTTGGTCAAAAATCATTTCAAGCGTTACACCTCGGAGCTGCCCGATCAAACACAGACGGGAGATGGCAGGGATACCGATAGGGAAAGCGATAAACAACAGTTAGGCCTTTCCGGCGGCATGGGCAGCGGATCGTTTCAGAGCGTCTCTAAAAGCCAATCGGTTGAAAATGCCAAGGCGCTGGCTGAAATTTTGACTGCGGCTATCGGCCCTTCCCGTCCGGTGGAGCAGCTGTATTTGTATGATTTTAAAAACAAAATGTATGGCAATGGCTTTGACAATGGCGAACGCACCTACGATCCAGCGACCAAGCCTTGGTTCAAAGCGGTTGTAGCGATGCAAAATGGCAAAATTATCACGCTGCCCGTACCCGATGATGAAATGTCCCGCTATATTTCATCTAGCGACATGCAATATTCAGTCTCGCTGTTCCGCCAGTTTTATGATAATTACAATGATCCAACCGGCATAGTTGAAGTGAAGCAATATTACAATCGGATTTTCAGCAGCATCCTTGCTTTTACGGGGGATAATCCTTATGGGGCGCAGGTGCTCGTATACAATGACAATGGCGATATCATTTATCCCCTGCAGGCGGATAAGCAGCACTTTGCGGCTTACGCCAGCTTGACGGCTGGCCAAAGCCTGCCGCAGACGCAGGGCAAGGGCAGCTATTTGTCCTTCGTTAATCCCAATACGGGGGCAAAGGAGCTCTTGTCGCTGCACCGCTCGGAGCTGACTGGCTGGAATACGCTCATTATCGTGTCCGAGAGCAAGCTGCTCGTCCCTGTGTTTGCTTTCGCCAAGCAGACTGTCCTCGTCGCCTTTGTCATTTTGTTGTTTGCGATCATGCTTTCCTATGCGGCATCCAAACGGATTACGTATCCGATCTTGAAAATCCACCGTTCGATCCGCGGCATGCGGCTGGAGGATCTCGGAACCGGCAGAGTAGCCGCCCAGACGCTCGGCAGCGGGCTCAATGAACTGGACCAGCTGCATGTTTCCTTCGTGCGCATGAGCTCGCGGCTGAAGGAATCGATGGACGATTTGCTGCTGTCCCAGTCGCAGGAAATGCAGGCGAAGCTCATTGCGCTGCAATCCCAGATGAACCCGCATTTCCTGTATAACACGCTCGCTACCATTCATGCGATGGCCGAAGAAAATAGGAATGAGCAAATTGTTGCAATGACTGAAAACATGTCCGACTTCCTGCGCTATTTTTCCACAGATGCAGCCATTGTGAGCTTGCAGGATGAGCTGCTGCATACAGGCAAGTTTCTGGATATTAATCAAATTCGCTTCGGCCAAAAGCTTCACTATGAAATGGAGGTGGACGAGCGCATGCGGGAGCTGCGCATCCCTAAGCTGGTCGTGCAGCCGCTTGTTGAAAATGCGCTGAAGTTCGGGACGCAGCATGGGCCGCCATGGCATATTCGCATTTCCGGCAAAATCGAAGGCGAGGATTGGCACCTGGAGGTGGCGGATAACGGCCCTGGCTTTTCGGAAGAAAGCTTGGCGCATTTATTTGCGCGCATTCGCGAAGTTGATGAGACGCATGTCGTGCCCGTGCTCAAGCTGGGCGGCATGGGGCTGCTGAACATTTATATTCGAATGAAGCTCACATATGGAGATGCAGCTGTATTTCAGATTCACAATCGCCCCGAAGGCGGGGCGGCTATTAGAATCGGCGGCAAACTATAGCTAGGCAAAGGGAGGCATTCGCTTATGGCTCAAGCAAACGTCATTAAAGTCGTTGTTGCCGAAGACGAGGATATCATCCGAGGTACGCTGGTGCGCAAGCTTGAAGGCCTGGATGAGGCTATTCAAATTGTCGGCTCCGCCCAAGATGGCAAAGAGGCGCTCGAGCTAGTGAACCGGGAGCAGCCGGATTTGCTCATTACCGACATTCGGATGCCTGTCATGGATGGCATTGAGCTCATTCAGTCTATCCACTGCTATTATCCGCGCATGCGCAAAATCATTACGAGCGGCTTCGCTGATTTTGAATACGCACGGCAAGCGATTCAGTACAATGTCATTGAATATTTGCTGAAGCCGATTGCGACCACTGAGCTTTCGCGGGTATACAATCGCGTAAAGACGCTAATTGAGGCGGAACGGACTGATTTTAAAACCCAGATGAAAAGCCTTCAGCCAAGCGGAGCGGATACGGAGGAATTGGTGCAATTGGTGCAAAGCTTTATGCGCGAGCATTACAGCGAGGATCTCAGCCTGGAGCAAATTGCCCGCAGCTTTAATTTTACGGCATCCTACTTGAGCAAAATTTTTATTAAGCATACGGAAGAGCCCCCTTCCCGCTACTTGATGTCGCTGCGCATCAACGAAGCGAAATATTTGCTTCGCAATCACTCCCATCTCTCCGTCAAGGAGGTCGGTGAGCAGGTCGGCTATAGCGACCAATTTTATTTCAGCCGCATCTTCAAGCAGGTGACGGGCTTTACACCGAAGGAGTTTCAGAAATAAGCTGGCTGATCAAGGTGAAACGGCTGTCGCTGTCCTTTGGCAGCACGGCGCGTTTCACTCCGAGAAATATAAGCCCATTTATAAGTGCAAAACTTAAAAATGCTTAGAATTCCAACCAAAAAAACCAGAGCCGATAATATGCCTAGGCATATCCGCTCTGGTTTATTTTTTGGGCTGTAAGCCGCGATTATTTATACGGTAATATCTGCCTTCGCCAGCAGATCCTGCACGACGACGCTGACCATAATCAGCCCCGCTACAGGAGGAACAAAGGCGTTGCTCGCTGGCGGCTGCTGGGCTTTGCGAATTTCCGGCGCGTTCTCGGGCACGATGCGCTGCGTCACATCTTGACGCGGCTTCTTCGGCGTCTCCGAGGAAAACACAACCTTCACGCCTTTATTAATGCCTTCCTTGCGCAGTCTCTGGCGTACAACGCGGGCAATCGGATCGGTGTGGGTTTTGGAAATATCGACAACTTCAAATTTCGTCGGGTCCATTTTGTTAGCGGCGCCCATGCTCGAAATAATCGGGATTTTGCGCTCCAGGCACTGCTTAATCAAATGGATTTTGTACGAAATCGTATCGGAAGCATCAATGACATAATCAATCGGGTATTCAAAAAATTTCTCATACGTCTCTTCCGTATAAAACATGCGGAGAGATACCGCGTCGCATTCCGGGTTAATGAGCTTAATGCGGTCGCGCATCAAGTCGGCCTTCGGCTCGCCAACGGTCGTCGTAAGCGCATGGATTTGGCGATTGACGTTCGTAATATCGACAACGTCTTTATCGACCAAAATAATACGGCCAATGCCTGTACGGGCCAGCGCTTCTGCAGCAATGCCGCCGACGCCGCCGATGCCGAGCACCGCTACCGTACTTCCTTTCATCAGCTCAAGGCCTTCCGGCCCAATTGCCAGCTCCGTGCGTGAAAATTGGTGCAGCATCTAAAATCGCCGTCCCTTCCGTTATCTATTCCAAGCATCTGCATAGGAAGGCGGGCTGTTTCGCCCGCCCGCTCCATTAAGCTTGAGGTGCTTCTGGTGCTGCTCCTGCCGGGGCAGGCTGTTTCGCAGGCTTAGGCACTGTACGGATATGAAGCTGCTCCAACTGGGACAGTTCAACTTCGGACGGCGCATTGCACAGCAGATCGGTTGCGTTCGCTGTTTTCGGGAACGCAATCGTTTCACGCAGGTTCGTGCGGCCAGCCAGCAGCATGATGAGACGGTCGAAGCCGAAAGCGATACCGCCATGTGGAGGCGTACCAAATTCAAATGCATCCAGCAGGTAGCCGAAGTTCTGTTGTGCGGTCTCCGGGGACAAACCAAGCGCATTGAACATTTTTTCTTGGACTTCACGCTTGTAAATACGCATCGAACCACCGCCTACTTCATAGCCGTTCAGAACGATATCATAAGCTTGAGCGCGGATTTTGCCTGGATCTGTATCAAACAGGTGCAGGTCATCCTCGTGCGGACGCGTGAACGGATGATGCTCGGCTACATAACGCTGTGCATCCTCATCCCAGCCAAGCAGCGGGAAGTCTACAACCCATACGAATTTAAATTTAGTGTCGTCGATCAGACCAAGCTCGCGGCCCACTTTCAGGCGCAGGTTGCCCATGACATCAACAACGACTTTTTTCTTGTCAGCCGAAAATGTGAGCAAGTCGCCATCTTCTACTTGCAAACGCTCTGTCAATGCTGCGATTTCCTCTGGTTTGAGGAACTTCACGATTGGACCGCGCCATTCGCCATCCTTCACCGTAATCCAAGCCAAGCCTTTACCGCCATAACGAGCAGCGAACGGCTGCAAATCGTCAAGCTCTTTACGGCTCCAGCCGCCACAGCCTTTGGCATTGAACGCCTTCACGACGCCGCCGGATGCTGCTACGCTTGCGAATACTTTTACTTCGCTTGTCGCCACAATATCGGTAATATCTTGAATTTCCATGCCGAAGCGCAGGTCAGGCTTATCGGAGCCATATTTGTTGATGGCATCTTCATACGTAATGCGCTGGAACGGAAGCGCAAGCTCTACGCCTACTGTCTCGCGGAACAATCTTGCAGCAAGCTGCTCCATCATGCCCAGCAATTGATCCTGCGACAGGAAGGATGTTTCAATATCGACTTGCGTAAATTCAGGCTGACGGTCTGCGCGAAGATCCTCATCGCGGAAGCAGCGAGCGATTTGATAATAGCGCTCAATGCCGCCGACCATTAGCAATTGCTTGAAAATTTGCGGCGATTGCGGCAGGGCAAAAAATTCGCCTTCATGCACGCGGCTCGGCACCAAATAATCGCGAGCGCCTTCAGGTGAGCTCTTAGTCAAAATTGGCGTTTCAACGTCAATAAAGCCTTCTCCGTCAAGGAAGTCGCGGAAAATTTTCGCTGCTTTCGAACGGAGCAGCAATGTTTTTTGCATTTCCGGACGACGCAGGTCGAGGTAACGGTATTTCAAACGCAGCGACTCGTCAACTTCGACGCCGTCTTCGATTGGGAATGGCGGTGTTTTTGCCGCATTCATAATTTCGATTTTTTCCACGCGCACTTCGATTTCGCCTGTTTCCAGGTTCGCGTTAACGGTTTCCGGATCACGCTCAACGACTGTTCCTTGGACAGCAAGCACGAACTCGTTGCGCGCACGGTCAGCAATCGCCAGCGCATCGCCGGAAAAATCAGGGTTAAATACCGTTTGCACGATACCTGTACGGTCGCGTAGATCAATAAACAATACGCCGCCTAGGTCACGGCGACGCTGTACCCAACCGTTCAAGATGACTGTTTGTCCAATATCGCTTTTTGTTAATTTTCCACAAGGATGTGTTTTCAACATAATGGTTATGCTCCTTTTAATTAAAAGATTTAGTGAACGAAGGAGCTGCGAGGAAATGAGCAGTGCTTTATTTCGTCGCAGTCTCTAAGCTTGAATCGCTGCTGCCAGCTCGCTGATAGCTACGGTGCGCTGCTCGCCGTTTTCCATATTTTTCAGCGCAATTTCGCCGCGCTCCAGCTCGTCATCGCCAAGAATGGCGGTAAACCGTGCTTTGAAGCGGTCTGCCGACTTCATCTGTGCCTTCATCTTGCGGTCCGTGTAGTCACGGTCAGCACGCAAGCCTGCTGCACGCAGCTCATGAACGATCTTCGTCGCCTCACGTTCTGCTGCCCCGCCAAGGCTGATGACGTAAACGTCGACCTGGCTCGCTTCCTTAATGCCTTCCGTCTTCTGGTGCTCAAGCAGCAAAATCGTCCGCTCCAGGCCAAGGCCAAGGCCAACGCCCGGCTGATCCGGCCCGCCAATTTCAGCAACGAGCCCATTGTAGCGGCCGCCGCCGCCAATCGTATCGATGGCACCGATGCCCTCCGCTTTATATTCAAAGGCGGTGTGCGTGTAATAATCCAGTCCGCGCACCAGCTTCGAATTGACTTCGAACGGAATATTCATAGCCGTCAAATACGCTTTAACCTTTTCAAAATGCGTTGTGCATTCTTCATCCAGACTGTCCAAAATCGACGGAGCGCCTTCAAAATGCTTCTGGTCGACTTTGCAGTCCAGCACACGCAGCGGGTTGCGGTCCATCCGCGACTGGCAATCTTTGCACAGCAGCTCGCGCTTCGGTTCAAGGAAAGCAAGCAGCCGCTCGCGGAAGGCAAGCCTTACTTCCGGCGTTCCGACGGAATTGATTTCGACGCGCACCCCTTTAAGGCCAACCTCGGTATAAAACGTATAGCCCAAAGCGATAACCTCAGCATCCAGTGCCGGATTAACCGAGCCCATCGCCTCTACGCCGAACTGGTGAAACTGGCGGTAACGCCCGGCTTGCTGGCGCTCATAGCGGAACATAGGGCCGATGTAATACAGCTTCGTCAGATCAGGCTCGCCATACAGTTTATTTTCAACGAAGGCCCGAACGACCCCGGCTGTGCCTTCTGGACGAAGCGTCACGCTGCGATTGCCGCGATCCGTGAACGTATACATCTCTTTCTCCACGACGTCCGTCGTTTCGCCTACGCCGCGCTGGAACAGCTCGGTCGCTTCGAAGATCGGCGTGCGAATTTCGCGAAAATTAAAGCGGCGGCAAATTTCGCGCGCCTTCTGCTCTACGAACTGCCAGCTGTCGATTGAGCTTGGCAGCATATCCTGCGTGCCTGGTAATTTTTGAAATGCCATGTCATTTTCCTCCTAACCTGCTGCTAAAAAACATGAGAACAAGCAAAATGGTGCAAGCCGTGCAATGACGGCAAGGTTCATTTTGCGGTGAAATATAAGCAGTGGTAAGTATGAAACTTATAACGTCTTATATTTAAAGCAAAAAACTCCCGCCCCTGAACAGCAAATATTGCTGTCAGGGACGAGAGTATAGCTCCCGTGGTACCACCCACATTCCGAGGCAGCTGCCAGAAGGCAGAAGCTCGCTTGAAGACGGTTAACGCCCGTCACCCGCAGTACGGCTACTGAAACAATCGCTTGCCTAGAGCTTAAGCCCCAGCAGGCTAACGTTCACCGTCTGTTCTCCGGAAAGTCTGTTCATCCCGCCATTATAAGAATGCTTGCAGCCTAAGGCATTCCTCTCTGCATATATGCGCATGGATTACTTTGTTCCATCATGAAATCATTATTGTGAATGGTGCTGATGCTTCATTTTACTTGGGCGTGGTCAGAAAGTCAAGATGCGATTCAGCTCTAATCCGCCCGATTGGATAGGAACAGCGGCAAGACCGCCAGAAGGCAGAAAAAAACCTGCAATCACATTGCAGGTCCAAAAGTAAATTATATTTTAAAAAAGGGGGTCGAGGTCTATTATAGGCTTGCGATGTTAAAATAGCGTTATCGTTTGATTACAGTAACATTACAGTTTAGAAAGCGTTTTATTTCCGGCTATTTCGACCTTGCTCCCGCTTTTCCGCCAGCATATGCGAACCTCTGCTTCTATGCTGCTCTTTATTACGCATCCTTTAAGTCGCTTCGCTTGCCAGCAGCAGACGGAAATCCTGCCCATTCCTCTGCCGCCTCCATGTCTTCCTCCAGCTGTGACAGCCTGATCGCTTCATGCCGATCGGCATGGAGCAGCTTGCGGCTAATCCGCTCCAGCCCTTGTTCCTTGCGGGATTGATGCATGCATTCATTCGCCTCCGGTCCAAAATAAACAGGCCTCCGGCCGCGGCCAATCGCTGCCGAATGCGCTAAGCGCACCCATTCTCTCCCCTATTGTATCCAGAAGGCAACCGCCCTAACCTTCATCTTGACGCTATTGCTTGCTCTCCAATCGAGCGAAAATAAGCATTATATCTTTCCTTTCTTATTTTTTTGAAAATACATCCATAAATTGAAACATATCCTGTTTTTCGATCGTCATTATGCTACGAGCTTGAGTGGTTTGCAGCAAAAAATCAAAAAAAGGGAGAAATTGAATATGCGAAAAAAATCGTTATTAACCGCCATGCCCTTCATACTACTGGCTCTTCTTTTTACGTCAACTGCATTCGCTTATACTTTTACCGGGCACAAATGGCCCAAATCCGCCAATAATTCTTACAACGTTTATGTGAAATACGCAACTGCAAATACAGCTTATAAAGCTGCGTTTGATTCAGCAGCTGCTGATTGGAATAGTGCCCAAAGCAAAATTAAATTTAATCTTTCGGCGCTCAATACTTCAACCTTAAGCAAGGTTGGCACCCAAAATGTCGATGATCCATCGATGTATGGCGTATGCATTACGTATGTGAGTCCGGGTACAACTTCAACTAGTTACTTTACCGCCGATATCAATATAGGAAATCCGGCTGTAGCCAATCAATCCAATACGAGAAGAAGCGCTGCGGGACATGAATTAGGCCATGCGCTCGGTCTCGGTCATACTCCTCTCCTTGTAAAGGCTATTATGAACTCAAGCAGAGATCGCGAGACCATCTACACACCTCAAACCGATGATAAAAACGGCCTAAATGCGCTGTACCCACTATAAAATTAAGGGAGGGTTTAAAATGACCGTAAAATTCAATTTCAGGATGCTCCTGATTGCAGGGTTATGCTTAGCACTTGTGGCTGGGGTGCTGCTATTTACAGCGAAGGAGAAGTATTCGCCCGGCACGTTTCATGTAAACTATTCTCCCGATTATGCCGTAAGCGGGGATGTTGCAGGGTTAGTTCATAATTCCGATTATGTGGTATTCGGCCACTACGAGAAGTTTATAGAAAATTGGGACATGGGGGAAAACCATCTTAGCGAAGTCTATTCGTTTGCGGTGGACGAATCTTTGCTGGGCGATGCCAAAGGCAAGATTAATGTCTCCATTCCGCATACCGTCTTGTTAAAACATACGTTATACGATGTGGACTATGAAGCCGCACTCAATTTGCCCAACTACAGCAAGCCTGATTTTGAAAAAACCTATGTGCTGTTTTTGAAAAAAGCACAGACAAAAGATGTATTCGGCCCGTCTTCCGTACCTTTTCAAGTAGAAGTGGATTCTGCTGGCAACGTTGCATTGAAAGTCAATACAGAAAACAAAGAACTAGCTTTAAAGACTAAACAAAGTGGCACAATCCATTTTCAGACTGAGCAGATCGAACTAGCCCGTATCGATAAAATAACCGGTTTAACGAAGGAAGGATTATTTGCAGAAATCAAAGCACAAGTCGCCGCTAAGGCGGGAAGCAAGTAGAGGCCGGTGTTGCATAAAAGCCCTTCACTTACTCGTTTTTTGCGAGTGTGCGGGGCTTATTTTAGTTGACATGTAGATTAACTATAGCGTAATCTAAACACAGATTAAATCATCGTTTTAAACAATGTTTGAATTTTGATTTTAAGGAGGAGACCATGACAAAAGAAAAAATTTTCGAAATCGCTATAGCACTTATCAAGTCGGAGGGCATCAAAGGAATTACTACGCGCAAAATAGCCGACCTAGCGGGCACCAATGTCGCGTCTGTCAATTATCATTTTGGTTCAAAGGATAAATTAATCAACGAAGTATTAAAAAGGCATCTTGCGTCATTTCATGTTACTTTCAATCTGTTGGATGATACGGAGGTTCCTCCGCTTGAACGACTAAAAAAATTTTTGCTGGCGTATTCGTCATTATTGCTGGCACACCCAGAACTAGCTAAAAGCCTCCTTTCCCAAGAGCAGCTATTTGAATCACACAATCAATTTATGGAGTTCATGAAAAGCCAGGGTATTGAGAAGCTAATCCGTACTGTAAGCGAGATCGTTGGACTAACCGACCAGGAGAGAATTATGCCCATCATAATTCAGATGTTTGCGGCAATTTTCTTCCCAACCGTTATAAAAAGCAATGCCAATCCAACGTTAACCGCAGCTATGATAAAGACAGAGCAGTCCATCGAGCAGCAAGTTGATTTATTTTTGGAGTTTTACTTTTACAAATTTAGAGGCAAGGAATCATGAATTTTTTCAGAAGACATTGGTATAACGTCGGGTTAGTTGTTGCGCTTGCTTCGATCGTTTATTTGATTTTTGCTTGGAATGGCATGGGAATTTTGCAAAAGGTAATATTCATGAATTTTATCGTTATTTTACTCCATCAATTTGAGGAATATGGTTGGCCTGGCGGTGAACCCGCGATTCTGAACCTGGTATTAAAATCCAGCCCAACGCCAAGCTATTATCCTCTAAATCAAAATACGGCAATGGTTACAAATGTTCTGGTTAGCTACGTGTTCTATTTGCTGCCCCTCTTTTTTCCTGAGACGATTTGGCTTGGTTTGCCACCGATTTTATTTGGTTTAGCGCAGTTTGTTGTCCATGGAATCGTGATTCCTAAGAAGCTAGGTCAATTTTACAATCCTGGACTGGCTGCAGTTGTGTTGGGGCATATTCCTTTGGCTTTATATTATCTCTATCATATCCACTCAACTGGTGTCGTTACAGCAAGGGACTGGCTTTTTGCAATTCTTTACTTGGCCCTGTTCATAGTAGTCATCATGAGCAAAATGACCTTTACATGGCTAGCTGACAAAGCATCTCCTTACCCTTTCGATGATGAGGAACTGAAAAAATTCAATGTTGAAGAAAAGCTTGCCCGTCTTATAAAATAAGCCAGCAATGGCCATTTTTTATATGTACGCCATACCAAGTGAGATTCGGCTGGCGGTTCTATGGATCTATTCCTTGCTGTCCAAAATCAAGGTAACAGGACCCCAATTGACGAGCGACACGTCCATCATAGCGCCAAAACGCCCCGTCTCCACTTGCAGACCGTGCTGCTGGCGAAGATAGGCATTAAACTGCTCGTAGAGCGGCTCCGCATGGTCTGGGCGGGCAGCAGCCATAAAGTTCGGTCTCCGGCCTTTGCGGCTGTCTCCATACAGAGTAAACTGGGATACCGACAAAATCGCGCCACTCTTATCGACGATGGATAAATTCATTTTTCCGGCCTCATCCTCAAAAATGCGCAGGCCCGCGATTTTATCGGCCATCCATTTGATGTCGGCTTCCGTATCTTCATGGGTAATCCCAACGAGCAGCACATATCCAAAGTTGATTGCTCCTGTTACTTCTCCTTCGACGGTCACGCTCGCCTGCTTGCTTCTCTGAATAACAACCTTCATGCTTTCCATCCTCTCTCTAAAAAAGAAGAAGGCGGCAAAATACGCCGCCATCTCTATGCTAATGCTTCCGACTATGCTATTGCTTCCCACTTAGTTTAAGAAGCGAGCGTATTAAATGTTTTCCCGTTGAACTGCCCGATTAAGATTTAATCAGGGCAGGGGGCTCATGACTTTGTATCTTTAGCTTGTTGCCTACTGGCAACTAGCTAAACTTGCTTTTAAAACCTTTTCGGGGAAAAGGAGGGGGAGAGTGAAGTGAAAGGTTTGGGATAGAGGAGCGCAGCGTTCGCTTTTGCTCCTGAATTTCTACCGTGCAACGGTAAATTCGATGAAATTCAGGAGCAATGGCGACCGAAACCCAAACCTTTCACGCAGCGTCCCCCCACCCTTCCCCACCAAGGCTTTTACAGCAAAATCAGTTATTCATAATCCTTTGGACGGAATAAATATCCTGTACCCGTTTAATCTTCTCCACCACAGAAGAGAGATGCTCAACGTTCTTAATCAGCACGGTCATATGAATCATGACCATTTTATTTTTCACGGAACGGCCGGTCACTGCAGAAATATTCGTTTTGCTGCCGGATACGACCTGTAGCACTTCATTGAGCAGACCATTGCGGTCATGGCCGGTAATTTCAATATCGACGCTGTAATTGGCCTCGACCGATTCCTCCCATTCCACCTCAATGACGCGATCAGCTTCTTCTCCGTCCATGCCGAACGGAATGTTCTGGCAATCCATCCGATGCACCGACACGCCACGGCCGCGTGTAATGTAGCCAATGATGGCATCGCCTGGCACCGGATTGCAGCAGCGGGCGAAGCGAACGAGCAAATTATCGATGCCTCGCACGGTAACGCCATGGTTTTGGCGATTTTTGCGGCTGCCGCTTGATTTCACATCTTTATCTGTACCGATTTCAATCAGATTGTTTTTCTCGGCTTCCTTGCGCAGCTTCTCCGTTAGACGGGTACAAATCTGCGCAGCGGTCACGCCGCCAAAGTTAACGCCGGACAGCATGTCCTCCACGTCGTTAAAGGAGAACTTCGACGCAACCTCCTGCAGCTTGTCCTCGGTCAGCCAAGCCGAAGGCTCCAGACCAAGACGCTTTAGCTCGCGCTCAACGGCCTCGCGGCCCTTCGCCACATTCTCCTCGCGCTGCTCCTTTTTGAACCACTGCCTGATTTTGCTGCGGGCATGCGAGGATTGTGCAATTTTCACCCAATCCTGGCTCGGTCCATATGAATGCTTAGAGGTGAGAATTTCAATAATATCACCGGTTTTGAGCTTATGGTCAAGCGGCACAATACGGCCGTTCACCTTGGCGCCAATCGTGCGATTGCCAACCTCCGTGTGAATGCGGTAAGCAAAATCCAGCGGCACAGAGCCGGCTGGCAGCTCAATAACTTCACCGCTCGGCGTAAATACAAAGACGAGATCCGAGAAGAAATCCATTTTGAGCGATTCCATAAACTCGGATGCATCGCGTGCGTCATTTTGCAGCTCCAATATTTCGCGGAACCAAGACATTTTATCTTCAAAATTGCGGTTTGGAACGACCGTGCCTTCCTTGTACGCCCAATGCGCCGCAATCCCGTATTCTGATGTACGATGCATATCCCATGTCCGAATTTGCACTTCGGTCGGCTCGCCATTGGGCCCTACAACCGTCGTATGCAGCGACTGGTACATATTCGCCTTCGGCATCGCGATATAATCCTTGAACCGTCCCGGCATCGGCTTCCACAGCGTGTGGATAATGCCGAGCGTCGCATAACAATCCTTAATGTTCTCAACGATAATCCGAATCGCCATCAAATCATAAATTTCATTAAACTGCTTGTTGCGGTCGGTCATCTTTTTGTAAATGCTGTACAAATGCTTCGGGCGCCCGGAAATATCGCCTTCAATGCCCATCTCGCCAAGCTTCTCTTCAATGCGGTCAATGACATCGGCAATAAACTGCTCGCGCTCCGCCCTTTTTTTCTTCATCAAGTTGGCGATGCGATAATATTGCTGCGGATTCAAATACCGAAGCGCAATATCCTCCATCTCCCACTTAATCGCGGAAATACCGAGCCGATGCGCAATGGGGCAAAAAATTTCCAGCGTCTCATACGCGATGCGCCGCTGCGCCTCCTCCGACTGGAATTTCAGCGTCCGCATATTATGCAGGCGATCGGCGAGCTTAATCAAAATAACGCGAATATCCTGCGCCATCGCCACAAACATTTTTCGATAATTTTCGTTTTGCTGTTCTTCCTTGGAACGAAAACGGATTTTCTCCAGCTTCGTCAGTCCATCAACCAGCATTGCGCAGGTTTCGCCGAATTTCGCCCGTACCGTCTCCAAATCGACTGTCGTATCTTCAACCACATCATGCAGCAAAGCTGTAATAATGGACAGCACATCCATCTGCATATCCACCAATATATCTGCTACAGCAATCGGATGTAAAATGTAAGGTTCGCCAGATTTCCGCACTTGTCCATGATGAGCCTGATCTGCAAAATGATAGGCTTCCCTTATGCGTAATAAGTCCTGTTCCTTCATATAGGCCGATGCCTTTTCAATTAACTGCTCTATGCCCATGAACATCCCTTTCCGAAATGAGCCCTGCTTAGGCTCCCCTTCGCGCATTTTCCGAGTTTTCTAATATTATGCCTGTAAGCATAGCATGACGTCAACTATGCTGTCGATTGAAGTGTCGATTTAAGTCATGGAAATATTCATATTGTATCCGGTAAAATGGGACTTTATAGGGCAAAAGCCAACCAGCAGCTGGTTGGCTTAAACGTTCAAACGATTTTATTGCATCCTTCAAAAAATGGCTAGTAAGTAATGAGAGAAACGACGTCCATTTCGCCAAGCTTCTCGCGGCCTGTCAAATAAGACAATTCGATAAGAAAGGCCGAACCAACAATTTCCCCGCCAAGCTGGCGAATCAAATTAATGGAAGTTGCAATCGTGCCGCCTGTTGCAAGCAGATCATCGGCAATCAGTACGCGCTGCCCCGGCTGAATGGAGTCCTTGTGCATAGCGAGCACATCTTTGCCATACTCCAGGTCATAGCTTGCTTCAATCGTTTCGCCTGGCAGCTTGCCGCTTTTGCGAATAGGCGCAAAGCCTACGCCGAGTGCAAGGGCAAGCGGAGCGCCAATAACGAAGCCGCGCGCTTCTGGTCCTGCAACGACATCGATTTTCAAATGCTCAACCGCTTTGCGCATTTCTTCAATGGCAGCTCGGTATGCCGGGCCATCCTTCAGCAACGTAGTAATGTCCTTGAAACGAATGCCTGGCTGTGGGAAATCGGGAATGACCCGAATGTAATCTTTAAAATTAATTTGTGACTCGCTCATCAATTATTCGTCCCTTCTGTCTGTCGCCATTCTGGTGTTGTCAAACCAATATTGTAGCTGCAACCAATGGAGATTGCAATTGTTCTGCTTTACTTTTTGCCTCCTGATAGGCAGTCGCAGTACTTAACTCCCGCTTCTCCGGCGCTTCTGCCACGATCGCCAAACCATCCTCGATGCGGATAAACGAAAGCTCGGTAAATACGCGCAGCATAACCTCGGTCATTTCCTGCGGCCAGCCGCTCATCTCCGCCAGGCGCTTCGCAAGCCCTTCAAGCGGCGCCTGCTTCATTCTACGCAGCAGTTGATACACTTGACCGAAATGCTCGCGCTCAGGGAACTTTGCATACGCGCCGCCGCTGAACAGGTCATGAATATGCAGCTGCGGCTTGCGCTGGCCGTTCCATTCGTTGATGGACAGCTCGCCTACCAAGTCGACAGGGCTGCTCGCCAGCAGCCGTTCGGCAATAGCTCCCATGCTGAAGCCTACCGCTTCCAGTACAGCTTGGCCGCTTTTCACGGTCAGCTTAAGATGCTTCGCTTCCTTGCCCATCGTTCGCTTGTCTGCAAGAGCTGCTCCCTGAAAGAGCAGGCGCGGCGACGGATTTCCCGCCCCGAACGGCTCCAGCTGCGCTAGCTCGTTGATCGTTTGCAAATTAGCTTCTTCAACCTTGCACTGCAGATCAATGCCCGTTTTTGGAATCCAATCCTGCTCGCTGAGCCATTCCAAAGCAAGCTCGCCAAGCTTACGTTCAAACTCAGCCAGCTGGTCACGATGCAGGCTCATGCCTGCCGCCGCCTGGTGGCCGCCGTAATGGTCCAACAGCTCATCGCAGGCGGTAAGTGCTGCATGCAGGTCGTAGCCGTCAATGGAGCGCGCAGAGCCCTTGCACATGCCGCTCTCCCCATCTATACCGAGAATAATTACAGGCTTGTAATGGCGCTCCAGCAGTTTGGAAGCCACAATGCCGATAACGCCAACATTCCAGCCTTCTCCCGCCAGTACAATGACCGCCGGCTCCGCCTCGCCCGCATCAGCAGCCTGCGTCCTCTTCTGCGCCCACTGCTCCTCCGCTTCCTTAACGATGCCTTCCACGATGCGCTGCCGCTCGCGGTTGAGCATATCGAGCGAAGTTGCTGCCAATATAGCCTCGTCATAGTTGTCGCTTATGAGCAGCTCTACAGCGCGCCGTGCGTGATCGAGCCTGCCAGCCGCATTAATGCGCGGTGCCATGCCGAATGCGACGGTTGTGGAAGTAACTGAGGGCAGCTCGATGCCCGTCGACTCAGCCAGCGCTAGAAATCCGGTATTCGTCGTCTGGCGAAGCCGTTCCAGCCCGCTTTTGACTAAAATCCGATTTTCGCCAGTTAAAGGCATTAAATCCGCAATCGTTCCGAGACAGACAATGTCTGTCAGCTCCATAGGCGGGCGTTCCAGCAGCGCTTGCGCCAGCTTGAATGCGACACCAACGCCTGCCAGCCCTTCAAATGGATAAGTGCAATCATGGCGCTTCGGATTAACTACGGCGCAGGCATCCGGAATACGTGCTGGCGGTTCGTGATGGTCGGTGACAACGACATCAAGCCCAAGCTCCTTGGCGTAGGCAATTTCATCGTAGGCGCTAATGCCGGTATCAACCGTTACGATTAAGCGGATACCCTCGGCGGCCGCCTTTTCCAGTGCAGCCTTGTTTAATCCATAACCTTCTAGAGCCCGATGAGGAATATAATAATCAAAATGAAGGCCAAGCTCGCGAAACACATGTACGAGCAGCGAGGTGCTGGATACGCCGTCGGCATCATAATCGCCATAAATACGTATCTTTTCGCCAGCTGAGGCCGCCTCCCGAATACGGGCGACAGCCTCCCTCATATCTTTCAGCAAATACGGGTCATGCAAATGCTCAGAGCCGCCTCTTAAAAACTGCTCCGCCTGTGCAATCTCCTTGTAGCCGCGCTGCACCAAAAGCTTGGCGGCAAGCGGCGACAGGCTAAGAGCTGTCGAAAGCTCTTTCGCCGCCGCGTCTGCCTGCTCGTCCCAAGGCGCTAGATTCCAACGTGTTTTTGCTTGAATCACGCCGACTTCAACTCCTTTCTGCCGTGCTGCGCTATTGAAGCAGCGTAGGCATATGTTCCTGATTCGGATCGTGATTGGATTTATAAGGATAACCTGGGTCATAAGGCTCGACATGAATCGTTGCGTCCGTTAGGTGGGTAAAGCGTGTCAACAGCAGCCGTTTCACCCTTTTCGCCACTTCATGCCCTTCAAGCACAGTCACGCGCGGATTAACGCTAATAACCGCCTCCGCAACGACGTAGTGGCCCCGCTCGCGAGCGTGCAGCGACTGTACGGTAACGACGCCTTCCACTCGTTGAACGAGCTGCATGAGCTCCTCGGTATTTTCGCTGTATACTTCTGCAGCAGCTTCCTCTCTATGAGGGGAAGGCACAATAATGCGATAGCCGCCGTTCATGACGATAACCGAAATGACGATAGCAGCTGCCGAATCAAAATAATAAAGCACCGGAAGCGAAATCAGCTTGCCCAGCCACGCGGCTCCTGCACCAATGAACACGGCAAGTGTCGCATACAAGCTGCTGCCATGCTCCCTCTGTTTCCAGACGAGCTCCTTCACGAGCAGGCAGCCAGCCAGAACGACAAGCGCACTCCAATGGGGCGGCTTGCTAATGCCCTCCGCAATGTCCCGAACAGCCGAAATGCCAATTTCCAAGCCAATAAGGAGCAAGGCTGCCGCTAAAACGACATTCATGACGGTTTCTGTCTTCCGTGTTTCCTTGTGCTTTATGGCAGCAGCGCTGCCGTAAGGGGCTTCGCTGCCACTTTCATTACGCTGCGAAACGACCTTTTCCGCAAAAATAGCCGCCGCTTCAGCTGCCGATCGGCAACCGTCCGCAAGCAATGCTTTGCTGCCGGACAGCCAGCCTGCTGCCCCTTTCAACAACGCCAACGCCGCATTACCCCAAATTCCTGACCAGCTGGCCGGCTCTGCTTTTGTATATCGTTGGTTCATTGTCATGACTGCCTCCTTCTACGCTGTTAGACCGCAGTCTTGGCAGGCTGCTTTGCTTTAGGCTTTTGTTTGCTTTTAAGAAGAAGCCAGAGCGGGCTCGCAATACAGATCGACGAGTATGCGCCGCTTGTCAGACCGATAATTTTCGCCAAGGCGAACAGCTTGATCGACTCGCTTCCGAAAAGGAATAAACAAACCGCGATAACGAGAACGGCCAGAACCGTATAAATGTTACGCGCCATCGTTTGCCAAAGGCTCTGATTGACCATTTCTGCGAGCTGATCATGCGTTTTCAGCTTGCCAAAACGAAGATTTTCACGAATTCGGTCGAAAATAACGATTTTATCATTAATCGAATAACCGATTGTCGTCAATACTGCGGCAATAAACGGCAGATCGACTTCCAGACGGAAAATGGAAAACACAGCGACAACGACAAAAGCGTCATACAAAATCGCAATGTTCGCTGCTAGCGCAAAGCGCCATTCGAAACGGATCATCACATAAATCATAATCGCGATACTCGCAATGATAACCGCATAAATCGTCTTGAAGCCAAGCTCGCGCGCCATATCCGGGGATACAACGCTGACCTCTGCCGATACTTGATCGCCAAATTTGGCTTTAAACGCATTTTGAATTTCTGTTACTTTCGCTTGCTCCAATACTTCGTCAAAACGGGCAGAAACGCGATCGCCGTTCGTGCCGCCAACCGTCGGCGTGACGTTCGTAATGCCGGCTGTGGCCAAAACTTCCTTCGCATCCGCCTGGGTAAGAGCTTTGCCGACTACGATATCCATATTCGTACCTGCTTTAAAATCGACGCCATAGTTCAGGTTGAAGAGGAAAAGCGAAATAATCCCTATAACGGTTAAAATAATGGAAGCCATGAAAAACTTTTTGCTATGCTTAATAAAATCAAAATGCACCGTTGTTTTAAAGTTCACGGATGTCCGCCTCCTTCACGCCGAAATAGCTAGGTTTAGTAAATAGGTTGCTGCGAATCAGCAAATGAATCAGCAGGCGGGAGAAGAAGATGTTTGTAACGATACTGACCAGAATACTCAAAATCATCGTCAGTGCAAAACCTCTGATTGCACCGTTTCCGATGTAATAAAGCACGCCGCAGGAAATCATGTTTGTAATGTTCGCATCCATAATCGTACGGAACGAGTTTTTGGAACCGGCTTTAAGCGAGGAAAGCAGGCTTTTGCCGCTGCGGATTTCCTCTTTAATCCGTTCGTACATAATGATATTCGCATCAACCGCCATCCCGATACCAAGTACAAATGCGGCAATGCCCGGCAGCGTCAACGTAACATTCAGCATCTCGAATACGAGAACCAGCAACCAAGTAAATGTAATGACCGTAATACCTGCTACAACGCCCGGAATACGGAACAAAATAATCAGGAACACCAAAATAATCGCCGAGCCAATAATGCCAGCGCGAACGGTGTCTTCTAGCGACTGCTGTCCAAGTTTTGCGCCCACGCTTTGCGTGTATTTCTCGGTCAGCTTAAGCGGAAGTGCGCCCAAATTAATCGTGTCTTTCAAGTTATTTGCTTCATCAAGCGTGAAGTTGCCGCTAATTTGCGCGCTTCCGCCGCTGATGGGCTGGTTGACGTTCGGATTCGACAGCATTTCATCGTCGAGATAAATCGCAAGCGTCTTGCCAGTCAGTCTTCTTGTCACATCCTCAAATTTCTTCGCATCCTTCAGCTTAATCGAAACGACCGGATTATTCAGCGAATCATATTCGACCGTAGCTGCATTTTGCACAAAATCATCACCTTGAAGCTCAACCGTGCCATCTGGCGCTTTAAACGTCAAATTAACCGGCTTCTTGATGATGTCCCTTACTTCATCCTCATTCGTAACGCCCGCAAGCTTGACGCGAATGCGGTTTGTTCCTTCAGTCGTAATCTCCGGCTCGGAAATGCCGATCTTGTCGGCACGAGCCTCAAGGCTTTTCGCCGTATCCTTCAGCAAAGTAGGCGTTACTTTATCGCCGGCCGTAAGCGGTTCTGCCTCATAAAGCACCTCGAATCCGCCCTTCAAATCAAGGCCTAGCCGAATGCCGTTTACAAGCGATGGGCTCGTCCAAGCGATCACGCCAAACATGATGACAACGATCCCAAGGAAGGCAAATAATCTTTTCCCGTTCATATTTCCTAAGTCCCCCTTATGATCTCAATATTCCTATTATACTTGCGAGCAATTTTCGAGTCAAAAAAAAGAAACCATTCCCTTAGAAATGGGTTCCCCGGTAAGCGCTAATCGTCAAAAAGTTCATAAAGCTCGTCACCTTCAGCGATAAAATGTCGTTGACCAGCTTGTGCAGCTCCGGCTGCCCGCTCTTTTTATAACCCGCGCTTACGCATGCCCAAATGTCTTTGCCGCTTGCATGTTCATAGCCAATAAGCTGAAACTCCTCTGCCTTGCTGTTGCACAGCTGTTCAATTACCTGAGCCAGGTCCTGTTCTTCCATAGCCGCGCCTCCCGTGCTTTTTTGCCTTGATTGCTACTATTCGCTGCCCATTGCACATATTCCTGCACATAAAGCGATGTTCATTATCCAATCATGATTCGGACATGCCGTGCATAACTATGATACTGCAACAATACGGCTAATGGAATGAGGGGCGAGTATGACCAAGCAAACGTTTATAAAAGGGGCCATGATTTTACTTGCAGCAGGCGTCATCAATCGAATTCTCGGCTTCGTCCCGCGCATTGCGCTGCCGCGCATTATAGGCGCCGAAGGCGTGGGGCTGTATCAGCTGAGCTATCCATTTTTGGCCGTTATGCTGACAATAATTACCGGCGGCATTCCGCTCGCCGTTGCCAAGTGGATTGCCGAAGCCCAGTCAAACGGAGATGAGGCAAGGGTTCGCCATATTTTCCGCAGCGCTCTGCTGCTTACGATCTTTCTTGCCATTACGCTGACCAGCCTGCTGCTGCTGTTCTCGCCTTGGATTACTGCGCATTTGCTGCCGGACAAGCGTGTGCAGCGCACATTTCTGTTCATGACGCCGATGCTGCTGATCGTCGGCATCTCATCTGTATTTCGCGGCTACTTCCAGGGCAAGCAAAATATGATTCCTTCCGCCGCTTCCCAAATTGTGGAGACGGTGCTGCGAATTATTTTCTCGCTTGGCTTTGCGATGCTTCTCATGCCCAAAGGGCTGGAATGGGCAGCGGCTGGCGCCATGCTTGGCGTCGTGGTCGGAGAAATTGGCGGCCTAGCCGTCCTGCTGTGGAAATATGCGAGCGAAAAAAAGGCTCCCGCTCAATTGGCCGAGGCAAGCATGCCCTCAACAGCTGCTGATAAGGGACCCATTATGGGCAAGCTGCTTAGCCTGTCCATACCGGTTACAGCCAGCCGCCTTGTCGGCTCGCTCTCCTATTTGCTCGAATCCATTTTCACAGCTCGCAGTCTTGCTACGGCAGGCATTGCTACAGGCATTGCTACGGCGCAGTACGGAGCGCTGCAAGGAATGGTCATCCCGCTCATCCTGCTGCCAACCGCTTTGACCTATTCCCTCGCCTCCTCGCTAATTCCGTCGCTTTCTGAGGCTGCCTCACGCGGCGATATGGCTACGATTCATAAGCGCTTGCACCAATCGATGAGGCTGGCCCTAGTCGCCGGAGCGCCTTTCGTTGTCATTCTCGGCCTATTCGCCGAGCCGATCTGCCGGATGCTGTACAACCACAGCGAAATTGCTCCTATGCTGCAGCTGCTTGCCCCTGTCGGCCTTTTTATTTATTTGCAGGCTCCCCTGCAAGCGACACTTCAGGCGCTGGATAAACCGGGAAAGGCGCTTATGAACACGTTTATTGGAGCGGCTATTAAGCTGGTCTTAATTATTTATCTCGCCTCCAAGCCCGAATTCGGCATATACGGCGCTTTGATTGCGATTAATTTGAATATTGTGCTAGTCACTGCGCTGCATGGCATTAGCGTTCTCAAGCTAATCGGCTTCCGCATGAAGCTGCGCGATTTTATGAAGGTCATCTCTGCTATGGTAGTGATGGGCGCAGCCGCTCGCTTCGTCATGAACCGTGAGCCGCTCGCTGCGGAATGGGTGAATTTGCTCGTTGCCTGTGCATGCGGGGCTATTGTATATTTGGCGCTAATGGTGTGGACGAATATTATTGACCGGCATGACCTCACCCGCTTGCCTAAAATCGGCCATTGGTTTTCACGAACCTAGACCACAGCCTGCGATAATATCTTCATACATTCGTATCGTTAAAAAAAAGGCCGCGAGCGGTTTGGGAATCCTTGCTCCCAAACTACTTTCGCGGCTTTTTCGTTTTATCCAAAAACAGCTTGCCTTTATGGTCTATTGTACAAAGGAATACTTCCTTAAAGTCGGTTACCCCTTCATCCTGAAGGATATTTTTCAGCCAAAAACGGGTTTTCTCCAGCTTCTCCAAATTTTCATCCTGTACTTTGCCATCCATAATGAGCGGAATAGGCAAAATCTCAAAACGATATTTTGGCGGAATGACTTTAGCATTATGCTGCATAGACAGCTTGCCCGCCAATTCCGAATCAAGCTCAGCCCTACTGCCTTCTTCCGCCTGCTGCTGCTGCTCGTCTCCGCCCCTGCCCAGTTGTTCCTCCACATTCAAACGCTCTTCCGCTATCTCTTCCGGGGACCCTTCCGTACTTTTAGGAATGACCGACAGCTTGCCGCTCGTTTCCAAAATCGCAAATTCCACATCCGAGATTCTTGTAATTTGATTTTCTCTAAGCTGGAGCATAAAATCATCGAGATTATAGCGCTGCTTGCGCATGACATCGCGATTCAGCTTGCCCTTCGCCATAATAACGCTTGGCTTCCCGTCAAATAGCTGGCGCAGCTTGCGATTTTTCAGCGCCACAAAAGCCATTCCCACCTGCACCAGCATTAATATAACCATCGGCACAATGCCTTCCCACATCGTTCGATCCAAATCCTCTATAACGATCACAGCTATTTCGGCAATCATAACCGAGATAACGAGGTCAAAAACCGACAGCTTGCCGATTTCCCGTTTTCCCATAAACCGCATGATGAGAAATACGATGAAATAAATCAATACGGTACGCAGCACAAGGGTCAAAAATTCCAAGTGGTCCCGCCTCCTTCATCGCTCGCGCCTGCTGCTTTTTGGCCTGAGCGGTCTGTACACGTATTCTCACCTGCCGCCATCTCCCTCATACGAAACGGCCAGGCACGAATTTATGGTAAAGGCGGGAAAACATAAAATTACGGGATCAGAATAAAATACACATAAGCCGTAGAGACGAGCAGCGACATAAATGCAATTGGCGCACCTACTTTAAGAAAGGCTCTAAAATGAAAGCTTTTGCCTTCCCGCAAAGCAAGGCCTGCGGCAATTACGTTTGCGGAAGCGCCAATGAGCGTGCCGTTGCTGCCGAGATTTGCGCCAAGCGACAGCGACCACCACAGCGGCTCCATTTGAACCGCGCTTAGTCCCAGCTCGGCACCCATCGCTTGAATAACGGGAACCATTGCCGTTACAAATGGCACATTATCCATCGTGGCAGAGGCTACGCCGGAAATCCACAATAGCAGCAATGACGCTATATCAACATTACCGGAAGTCATTTGCAGCACAACCAAAGCGATTTGGTTTGTCCAATTCGTTGCCGAAAGTCCCGCTACCATAATAAATAAACCAATAAAAAATAATATCGTACCCCAATCCACCATGCGGAAGGCAATTTCTGCTTCCTTGCGCTTCAAACCTATGACCATGAGCAGGGCCGCACTGCCAAGCGCAATAGCCGCCGGCTCAATGCCTAATGCCGAATGGAGCGTAAAGGCAATAATGGTTAGCAAAAATACGACGACCGATTTGATCATCAGCGGGCGATTTTTAATATAGGAGCTGGCGGAAAGCTTCATCAGCTCGCTAGCTTCCTTGCTTTTATGCGTAGGCTTAAAATGCTTGCGGTACACGAACAAAAACAAACCTATCGTAACGATCAATATAAACAACGATACGGGTCCTAAATGGACGATAAAGGCATTAAACGTTAACTGCTTGTTCGCAGAGCCAATAATCATATTAACCGGATCACCGATTAAAGTAGCAGCACCACCGATGTTGGAAGCTGCAATTTCTGCAAAAACAAACGGGTAGGGATTCAGCTTCAGCAACTTTGTAATCGACATCGTTACCGGAATAACGAGCAGCATAATCGTTACATTGTCCAGAAATGCTGAGCTAATGCCAGTCAAGGCAATGAGCAGTATAAAGATTTTCCACGAGCTTCCTTTGACCCGCTGGGCCAGCTTGATCGCTATGTATGGGATGACCCCTGCCCGGTTTAAAATGCCGACAAGCAGCATCATGCCGATGAGCAGCATAATGACCCGCCAGCCGACCGCCTCCGTAAAGGCATAACGCAAATCCAATATGCCCAGCACCAATATGAGAAATGCGCCTGCAAGCGCCGCCACTGCCCGATTGATTTTATCCGTAATGACAAAGGCATAGGTTACCAAAAAAATAATTGCTACCGCGATAACCTGCCAAGCCGCCGGATTGTAAAGCATTCCTGCTGCCTTGGTTTCCATCTCGCTTCACCCTTTCTTATCCCTCACATTATACGTAATTGGATAGAATTTCGTCCACCCTTCCGCTTGCCTGTACTATTCCGCAGAGCCTGGCCATATGGTTTAAGTAAAAGGAATTTAAAGGAGGAAAACGATGAATCCCATCAAACATGTTCCGCGGCCTCCCCAGATCGCTTCTCCTATGCTGGCGGGTCTCCTGTATGCCATCATTTGGCTTGCTTTAGGCGCATTGCTGCTCTCGCTTTTGCTGCATTTTGGAAATATGAAGGAAAGCAGCCTGCCGACCTTCGCAGCATGTATTCATGGCGTATCCGCTTTTGCGGGCGGATTAACGTCCGGCAAGCGATCCGGCATGAAAGGCTGGTATCAGGGCGGTTTGCTTGGCTTGCTCTATGGTTTGACTATATTGCTGATTGGCTTTCTGGCTGCCGATGCCGGATTTTCTCTGCATACCGCCATTGTCCTTGGCATTACTTTGCTGCTTGGCGCTTTTGGGGGCGTTATTGGCGTCAATCTTAAAAAGTAATTCGGCAGCCGGCATCATTTTTAGACGGCATAGGAGCGCGAACGGGGAAAAATAGAAGCAGCTTAGCCTAAAGAAGGCTTCTACATACTCATATAAAAAAGCCTGCGCCTTGAAGGAGTAACCTTCAAGGCGCAGGCTTTTTGGAGCTATCCTACTAATCTTTCGAAAGCGTAGGCGCACTGCTAACGACCGAGCTAATTGCGCTGCGTTCAAACGTCAGCTTAACCGTATCATTGACGCGAAGTACGACTGTGTCATCCGTCAATTCCGTGATTGTACCATGCATACCGCCGATTGTTGAAATTTTATCGCCTTTTTTCAATTGCGACAACAGCGCTGTACGTTGCTTTTGTTTCTTCTGTTGCGGACGAATCAGCAAGAAATAGAACACGGCAAACATAAGCAGAATCGGCCATGCCATGCCCCAAATGCTATTTGCTGGTGCTCCAGCTGCATCTGCTAACCATAGTGACATTGAAATCCCCCCTTTCTAAAATCCCTTATCGTTATCCCGCAACCCATAGCTGTCAAAAAACTCATCGCGAAAATCAAGGAGCCGATCTTCGGTAATCGCCTGACGCACATCCCTCATGAGTTGAAGCAGGAAATGTAGATTATGATAAGTCGTCAATCTCATACCGAATGTTTCATCGGCCTTCATCAAGTGGCGAATATACGCGCGTGAATAATTCGTGCATGTGTAGCAAGAGCATTTCGGATCAAGTGGACCAAAATCCTCTGCATACTTGGCATTGCGAATAACGAGTCTTCCCTCGCTTGTCATCGTTGTTCCGTTGCGCGCAATTCTCGTAGGAAGCACACAGTCGAACATATCGATGCCGCGAATGGAGCCTTCCAGCAGCGCATCGGGCGAACCAACTCCCATTAAATACCTTGGCTTGCCGGTTGGAAGCAGCGGTACCGTATACTCAAGTGCTTGATACATCAAGTGTTTCGGCTCACCGACACTTAGTCCTCCAATAGCATACCCCGGGAAATCCATGGAAGTCAAATCTTTCGCGCTCTGGATGCGCAGGTCCTCGTACATGCCTCCTTGGACGATTGCAAACAGCCCTTGATCGTGTGGACGCGCATGGGATTCGAGGCAGCGCTCTGCCCAGCGTGTCGTGCGCTCAAGCGATTGTTTCACATAAGCATGCTCAGCTGGATATGGCGGGCATTCGTCAAATGCCATCATAATATCCGAGCCAAGCGCATTTTGAATTTCCATTGCCTTCTCCGGCGACAAAAACATCTTATCCCCATTCAGATGGGAGCGGAACTGGACGCCTTCTTCCGTAATTTTACGCATCTCGCTCAAGCTGAATACCTGAAAACCGCCGCTATCAGTCAAGATCGGACGGTCCCAGTTCATAAACTTATGCAATCCGCCTGCACGCTCAATCAAATCATGTCCGGGGCGCAAAAACAGATGGTACGTATTGCTCAAAATAATATGGGCATCCATCGTTTTCAGCTCTTCCGGGCTCATCGTCTTTACCGTCGCCTGGGTTCCCACCGGCATAAAAGCCGGCGTCTCAATAACGCCATGGGGCGTATGGACGCGGCCAAGCCGCGCTCCAGACTGCTTGCACACTTTTAACAATTCATAGGTTACAGCCACAATTCACGCTTCCTGTCTTCTTTAATTTTGTTGCTCCACTATTAATAAATAAACATCGCATCACCGAAGCTAAAAAAGCGGTATTCCTCACGAATCGCTTCTGCATAAGCGCCCATAACCGCATCGCGCCCAGCAAGCGCGCTGACGAGCATAACCAGCGTCGACTTGGGCAAATGGAAATTGGTTAGCAGCGCATTAACGAGCTTGAAGGAGTAGCCCGGAAAAATAAAAATATCAGTCCAGCCGCTGCATGCCTGAATAACTTCCTTCTCAAAGCGCGCCGCAACGGTTTCCAGCGTCCTTGCAGAGGTTGTCCCTACAGCAACGATGCGTGCGCCCTCAGCCTTCGCCTGATTCAGCAGCGCCGCGGTCTCCTCGCTAAGCTCATAATATTCCGAATGCATCACATGCTCTTCCACTACGTCCACCGACATCGGTCGAAACGTTCCAAGCCCTACATGCAGCGTCACATATGCAATGCGCACACCTTTATCCGCAAGCTGCTGCAAAAAGTCTGAGGTAAAATGCAGTCCAGCCGTCGGGGCTGCCGCCGAGCCATCATTCTTGGCATAAACGGTCTGATAGCGCTCACGCTCCTCCAGACGTTCCCGAATGTAAGGCGGAAGCGGCATTTCACCAAGCCGCTCCAGCAGCTCCTGAAAAATGCCCGTATAGGCAAACCGGATCGTACGGCCGCCCATATCGCCTTCTTCTTCAACAAAGGCACGAAGCAGCGGCTGGCCGCTGCCGTCGTCGCCAAACCATACCTCTGCGCCGATCTTCATGCGTTTGGCCGGCTTCGCGAGCGCCTCCCAGCGGTCACCTTCCAGCTGCTTGAGCAGCAGCAGCTCAATCTTCGCCCCTGTATCGGCCTTCGCGCCAATTAAACGAGCAGGCAGTACCCTGGTGTCATTAAGCACCAGCACATCGCCGGCATGCAAATGCTGCGCCAGATCGGTGAAGCTTTCATGGTTCACCGATCCATTGCTGCGGTCCAGCGTTAAAAGCCTCGATGAAGTGCGCTGCTGCAGCGGGGTCTGAGCAATTAAATGCTCCGGCAGTTCAAAATCAAACATTTCTACGTTCATCTGTCAGTCATCATTCCTTAGCGATAGTTACATCATTATAATAGTATTTCAGAATATAAGAGTAGTCATACCCTTGCTCGGCAAGGCCAAGCGCCCCATACTGGGACAAACCGATGCCATGGCCGAAGCCTGTACCGATGAAACGGAAGCTAGGCGTCTTCGTCGCTTCACGAACCTTGCCTTTGCTGCCCATAATATACAGCTTGGCATCCATTTGCTTCACTTCGCCGCCAGCCCCAATCGTATAAATCGCACCTGTACTCTCAGGCTTTGTTGCCGTTTTCTTATTCGCTCCAAGTACGTTCACGCGTGCTGTCTCGTCAATTTGGAACAAGGTGCTCGGCAGGCTACCAAGCGCTGTCCGCAGCATATCCGGATATTTGACCTCCAGCTTTTTGCCGTTCGCCAGCATTTCCGTAGCGCGGCCCGACTGTCCTGTCTTGCTCACTTGAAGCGAAGTAATGGGACCGGCTATCGTGGTGACGCTCTTGAGTGAAGCAACCAGCTCCTCTGAGCTGAAAGGGCCTCGGACCCAAGACATCGGACCCGATTGCACTGATTTTTCCAAGACGACTACCTTTGCACCCGCATTAACTTGGCCTACCAACGGCACATCATCTTGGATGAGCGGTATTTTCCGCACCTTTACGCCGTCCGTATTTACCTTCATCAGCTTAATTCCTGCGGGATTCGTTTCGCTCGTTGCCGTAAGCAAATCTTCGCGAATATAGCCGGTCAAGCCGCTTGGGAGCACGACGCGGTACCAGCTGTACAGCCCTTTTTCCGCCGAGCTGTCCGTCGGGCTTTTGACACTCGTCAAATAAGGAACGGCATTGCCCCATACTTCCTTGGCATCCGCTGTAGCCCCTCCGCCATTGGAGGAATAAAGCGCCTCAATCAGCTTGCCTTTATAAAGCACAACCTCGCCTTGCGTCGCGTCTACCGCTTGAATCGTGGATTGCTTCTCCGTGCTTGTTCCCGCATAGGCTTGGCTGCTCACACTATCGACCACATGGGCGATTTGAAAGCCCGTGCCTTGATAGAGCGCATACGTTCTTGCGGCTACCGCCTGAGCCTTCAAAGCCTCCTGCGGCCAAGTCGCAACCATTTCCGCACCTACAACGGAATACAAATACTGCTCAAACGGAAGTTCATTTACGACTGCAAGCTTCCCATTAAAATCGCTAAACTCAAAAGCACCGCGATACGTGCGGCTGTAACGCTCCGTCAGCTTGATCGTTTCTTTGCCTGCCGGCTCGACCCATACTTTGGCGCTTGTTACAGGGAACGTATACATCGCAAGTGAGCTCCCCGACTTGCCTGTCAGCGTATGGTCGTTCTTCAGCAGCAAATAAGGCGATTTGGCGTCAGCCTGCAGTAGGCTGACGCCAGATGCTCCAGACGCTACCTTGATGAGGTCTAGATCAGCACTGCTGGCAGCAGCACCTACCATTACCGAATAACGAAGTCCGCTTGCTGGCTTGCGCACAGCGATATACGTATCAATTCCAGCAGCCTCAAATGATGACGATGCCTTCACAGCTTCAGCTTTAGAAGCATAGCCTGTGCTTTCCAGATGAAGCGGCCCCTGCAGCTCCGGCTGGGAACCGCCGGACAGCTTCGTTAACTCGCTGTCTGACTTCCATTTGCTTAGCGCAGTTTTTGCTTCTTCAACGGTTTTGTAAGTCCCTTCTGTTACTTGATATACCGTCTTGCTTTTCTTCGTTAAGGAAGTAATAAAACCGCTGCCCTTCGCCGTCTGCACTCTTTTATAAGCGCTAAGCGCCGTCTCGAAGCTAGTCGTTTCCAGCACCTTGACCTTATAATCGTCCTTGGCAAAGCGGGCCTGTACATTGCCTGCCTCCCGCAGCCATTCCTCCGCGCCGGACGGCTGCTTCATGCCAATGGACAAGCCGCCTGCCGAGCTGAGTGTTGCTGCGGCCGTATTCACCGAATATTTCCCCGGAAATTGCAAAAATATAGCGACTCTTATCGAATCAAGCTGAGGTACGGCTCCTTGAGAAGGCTGTACATGCCACATCGAAATGAGCAATAGCCCAGCTAAAGTTAGAAGCGACAGCCGTCTGATCGAAAAGCGGGCGTTCATCTCACCTTCCCCCTTCTGGGTAATTATTGTTCTGTCTTGGCGGCTTCCATTCGCAGCCATCCACCGAGCAGCTTTGCTCTGTTCTGCCAAACCATTCGTAACGCCGGCCCGCAATGATGCGATAAATAGCATCTGCTATTCGCCGCATACCTGGCATCCGGTACAACAGGGCGAGCGCTCCCAGCCCCTTTACCGTGCGCAGCACGCGTATAACGCCGTCTGCTCCGGCATATAACATGCCATTGCTGTCCGCAACATGCATTTTCTCATAAAGCTGCTGCGTGCTTGCCTGCTGAATGCCGGGAACGCTCGCCGTTCCCGGCTGTTCCAATTGCTGAATTTGCACAAATTGCAAATGGGCCCGCGACGGAAGCTCTTTGAGCCTTGCAACTGTTGCAAGGCATAGATTGCACTGGCCATCATAGACGATAAACAGCTTTTCTGCTGAATGCTTCCCCGCGCCAGCCATTCTAATTTCTCTCCGGGTAAGGAATGCCTAAATGGCGATATGCCTGCTCGGTCGCCATACGTCCGCGCGGCGTACGCTGGAGAAAGCCGATCTGCATTAAATATGGCTCATACACATCTTCTATCGTCTGGCTTTCCTCGCCAATTGTAGCCGCGATTGTATCCAGGCCTACTGGACGCCCGGCAAATGTCGTCATCATTGCTTGCAGCATTTTATGGTCGATGCTGTCCAGTCCCATCGGATCAACCTGCAGCAGCTCCAGCGCAGAGCTTGCTATTTCGTCTGTTATAATGCCATCGCCGCGCACCTGGGCAAAATCCCTTACCCGCTTGAGCAGGCGGTTGGCAATCCGCGGTGTTCCACGGGAGCGCAGCGCAATTTCCTGAGATGCTTCGCCTACGATGGAAATATCGAAAATTTCCGCCGAGCGCGAAATAATATAAGCAAGCTCATCAACCGTATAAAACTCCAGCCGGCTGATGACGCCGAAGCGGTCCCGCAGCGGAGCTGAAAGCAGCCCTGCCCTAGTCGTCGCGCCAATTAATGTAAAGGGCGGCAAATCAAGCCGTACGGATCTTGCGCTTGGGCCTTTGCCGATCATAATGTCGAGCGCGTAATCCTCCATTGCCGGATAAAGCACTTCCTCTACTGTACGGTGCAGCCTATGGATTTCATCGATAAACAGCACGTCTCCCTCCTGCAAATTCGTCAGCAGGGCAGCAAGATCGCCTGGGCGCTCGATAGCTGGTCCCGATGTCGTACGCAGGTTTACGCCAAGCTCATTGGCGATAATGTTCGACAGCGTTGTTTTTCCAAGTCCGGGCGGCCCGTAAAGCAATACATGATCGAGCGCTTCCTTGCGAAGCTTTGCCGCGTCTATGTATACTTTTAAATTTTCCTTCGCCTTCGATTGACCGATATATTCAGCCAAATAACGAGGACGCAGACTTAGCTCCACCGCCTGATCATCCATCATAAGGTTGGCGGAAATAATTCTTTCGTCCATCCGTGCTCAGCTCCTTTTCGTCAACCTTTAAACAGCTGCTGCAAAGCGCGCTTCATGAGGGCATCAACCGTCTCCTCTGGAACTACCGTCTGCTGCAAGCCGTGCCATGCCCGGTCAAGCTCCGCAGCTGTATAACCAAGCGCTGCGAGCGCCTCGCGCGCTTCTTCCCAAGCGGTGCCTGCGCCTTGGCCGCTGCCGCTTTGGAATAAATCGGGCTCCAGGTAAGCGCCTGCCGCCGACAGCACTGCCGCATCGCTGGCGATGCCTGCAAGCTTGTCCTTCAAATCCAAAATCATCCGCTGCGCCGTCTTCTTGCCAATGCCCGGCAGCTTTGTAAGAAACGTAATGTTTTCCTGCTGAATGGCAGCAATAACGGTTTCCGGCTTGCCTCCTGCGAGTATGCCAAGCGCCACGCGCGGTCCAATGCCCGACACTTCCAGCAGCTTGCGGAACAGCGTCTGTTCCTCGCGCGTTGCAAACCCGTACAGCAAAATCGCATCCTCGCGGACGGAATGATGAATATATAGGGTTGCAGGCTCTTCCCTTTTCGCTAACGCATAGGGATTGGGCGTAAACACCCGGTAACCGACATCTCGTACATCCAGCACCACATACTCCAGCTCAACATGGGACACTATACCTCGTAAAAAATCAATCATGATCGTCCCGCCTCATTTATTTTTTGGACTAGAACTGCCGAATGGGCATGGCAAATGGCCACTGCCAGCGCATCCGCTACATCATCGGGCTTCGGAATCGCCGATAAATTCAGGAACATCTTGACCATCTCCTGCACTTGGCGCTTCTCCGCCTTGCCATAGCCTACAACAGCCTGCTTGACTTGCAGCGGCGTATATTCCGCAACCGGAAGCCCGCGCTGCGCCGCCGCCAAAATAATAACACCCCGCGCTTGACCTACCGCAAACGCCGTTGAAACGTTCCGGTTGAAGAACAGCTTCTCCACTGCAACCGAATCGGGCTTATACTTATCCATTAGGGCAACAGCCGAATCATAAATTTGAATGAGCCGCTCCTCGGGCGGCGTATGCGCCTCCGTCTGAATACAGCCATACTGAACAGGCTTGAGCTTATGACCCTGTTTATCAATGAAACCAAAGCCCGCTATCGCAATACCGGGATCTATGCCAAGAACGCGCAAACCGCCAACTCCTTATTTCTGCCGTTTATTTCTCCTATTATACCAAAAGACAGAAAGGATGAGAACATGCGTTTGAGGAAAGTGCGACAGGACCCTTCGCTTTTCTTTACACCATCATTCATTATACAACAAGAAGAGGACGTCCTCTATAAGAACGTCCTCGGGGCTGCTATTTTCATCTAATAAGCGGATCGTGCAGCCGGTTTGCCATGTCCCAGTTCATAGTCGCTAAAAGTAGACAGGACGCTGTTAAACTCTTCGATGTCATTAATTTTAATGCCGTGCGTCAGCTGCTCTACTTTGTCGCGGGGCAAGCTGCTTTCCAAATACCGAATATCCAGTTGAAAAAAAGTTCGCAGCACCTTCTCCTGCTGGGGAGCCCCCTCAAACAGCGATAAATTCCCCTGCCTGTCTACGCCCATATACGCTTCATTCTGGCAATGCTTCGAAAACTCATCCACCGTCTGCTCAACCAGCACCCGTCTCGTTTTTTTATCAAAGCTTGCATGCCATTCGCCATTCGCCTCGAGCAGCCGGATCAGCTGGAGAGAAGTCATGCGCCCAAGCGGCCTGCTCTCCTCGCCGCATAGATAATAGCGGCGCAGCATGACGCTGACTGGTTCCTGCTGCTCCCGCAGCTCGCGCAGCAGCTCAGCAGAAGGGCCGCTGGCGGCTCCTGCACCAGATGCTGCTCCTACGCCTGCGGGATTAGCGCCAGACGCTGAATCGGCAAAATTGGCGGCGGCGCTTGCCATGTTGACGGCCGCAGCCGCTTTCGCAGGATGCCAGACGGTAGCCGCTAGCGTGACGGCGAGCAAGGCGATACTGCCTAGCGTCCAAAGCGGACGGCGGCGAAGCTTTCTTTTTAGCTGCTTCCATAAGCTCATTAGCATCATGTTTGAACCCCTTTGTGCCTTTTTATTGCATAGGGTTCCACTGAGTTTCCAATATTATGCGCGTAAGAGAAACACCGAAGGAAGGCTAGCTTTTTACAAGCTCATAGGGCAGTTCCATCTCCGCGTTTTCAACAGAGCTTTCATCCATATGCTCCTCTAGCGTCGCAAATAAAGCACGGGTGTAAGGATGCTTAAGCTTGCCTTCCTCCCATTCGCTAAACGTTTCCACGATTTCGCCCTGATACATGACGGCGATCCGGTCGCACAGCTGTCTGGCAAGCGCCAAATCATGCGTAATGAACAAGTAGGACAGCTCTTGCTGCCGCTGAATTTGCTGAAGCATCGACACGATAGAACTTTGCGATAAAGGATCGAGACTGGCTAACGACTCGTCAAAAATAATCACTTCCGGGCGCACCGCCATCGCTCTCGCAATGCATACGCGCTGCTTCTGCCCGCCGCTAAGCTGATGAGGGAGCTTGTCCAGAAAGCTCTCGTCCAGGCCAACTGCGCGCATGAGCTGTACGCTTAAGGCTCGAATTTCCGGCGGACGCTTCGCTCCAAAATTGCGCATTGGCTCTGCCAGCACCTCCTTAACGAGCATCCGGGGATGCAAGGAGGATGCAGAATCCTGAAGGACAAGCTGCACGCTTTTGTATACCTGCAAATCCTTCATATGATGTCCATGAATAGACTGACCGCCGAGCAAAATTTGCCCGGAGCTTAGCGTTTCCAGTTTCATGATGAGCCTGGCTAAAGTGCTTTTCCCGCTGCCGCTTTCTCCAACAAGCCCTAGCGTTTCGCCGCGATGCAGCGCGAGATCAACCTGCTTCACAGCTTGAACGGACGTGCTACCATCCTTCGCCTTAAGCCCTCTGCGCTTTCTCAGCAGCCGCAGCGGAAACGCCTTGGTCACTTGACGCAACTCCAACACGGTCATAGGACGCTTCCTTTCGCTTGGACTGAAGCCATCCCGCCAGGCTGCATCGTGATGACACGATCCGCGAATTTGCGGACGCTTTGCTCGTCGTGCGAAATGAGCAGCACCGTCAGGCCGAAATCCGCCTGCAGCTGCTTCAGCAGCGCCAGCACCCGGTCGCGATTGAGTGCATCCAGCGCCGTCGTCGGCTCATCGGCAATAAACAATGTCGGCTCCGTGCTCAGCATCATTGCAAGCAGCACCCTTTGCCGCATGCCTCCGCTTAGCTCAAAAGGGTATGCGTCCAAAATCGCTGCCGGGTCCGCAAAGCCAATCCGTTCCAGCAACGTGCCCAAATACGCTTCCATTTCTTTGCGCGAATGCTTCGCTTGCCGCTTCAACGTCTCGACCATCTGCCTGCGCACCGTGCGGATCGGATCTAGTCCGCTCAGCGAATGCTGGATAAGAAGGGCGATTTCCTCGCGGCGAAGCTGCTGCAAGCGACGCTCATTATAACGGGAAATATCATTCCCCTTATAAAAAATATGCCCGCCTGTCAGGCGCAGCCCGGTTTCCAGCAGCCCGACAAGCGCATGGGCGGTCATGCTTTTGCCGCAGCCGCTCGGCCCTACAAGCGCAGCCATTTCACCGGCATGAAGCTCCAAGGATACATTTTGGATAATAGGCAGCCATTTTCCAGCTTCCTGCCGGGAAATTTCTATATTTTGAACGCAGAGCAGCGGGGTATCGTGAAGGTTGGCGCTGTTGTTAATATTGGTTCTGTTCGCTGCCATCTTACACCTCTTTCGGAACGTCAGCGTTCTGCTCTTTGAACCGGTCGCCAATTAATTGGCACGATAATACGAAGCTTACGATGGCAAGCCCCGGAAAAATCATAACATGCGGCGCCAGCTGAAAATAACGTGTAGCATCATGCAGCATGACGCCCCATTCAGGAGTCGGCGGCTGCACGCCTAGCCCGAGGAAGGATAGCCCGGCGATGAGCAGCACGATTTTTCCAATGTCAAGCGTACTGAACACAGCGATCGGAGCAGCAATTTGCGGCAAAATATAACGTCGCATTATCCGCAGATGCGTATTGCCGGACATGCGGGCTGTAATTAAATAATCCTCCTTGCTCACCTTAAGCACAAGTCCGCGAATGAGCCGGACATAATTGGCCCACCTCACGATAACAATCGCAATGATCATATTCGTAAAGCCGGGTCCGAGAATGCCCACAATGGCAATCGTCAGCACAAAATCAGGAAAAGCGAGCGTGCCATCCATCAGCCGCATAAAAAAATGATCGGTACGCCCGCCAAAATAGCCTGTTAACAGCCCGATCGGCAAGCTAATGCATAAGCTCAATCCCAAAATGACAAAAGCAATCGTAACCGTCGTCCGAATCCCATATAAAATGCGCGATAAAATGCAGCGCCCCAAATGATCGGTGCCAAAAGGATATTCGCCGCTCGGCGACAGAAGCCGATTCGGCAGATTCACCTGAAGCGGATTATGAGGCGCGAGCCACGGGGCAAGCAAGCCCAGCAGCACAATGATGGCAAACAGGCCGATGCCAAGCAGCAAGCTTGTATTCTTTTTTTGAAAAAGGGTCCGCATAAAAAAGGGTTCCTCCTAGCTTGCCCGCAGCCGCGGGTCCAAGCGTACATAAAAAACTTCCACCGCCAAATGGATTGCGACAAACAAGAAGGACGTGAATACGACATAACCTTGAATGACCGGATAATCCCGCGCCGTTATTGCTTCTATAATATATTTGCCAACGCCGGGCCAGGAAAAGATCGTCTCAACGATCACATTGCCTCCCAGCATAAAAGCAAAGCTTGTCCCCAGCATCGATAAGATCGGCAAAAAGGCATGCTTGAACACTTGAAAAATGAAAATCCGTCCTTTGGACAAGCCTCTCGCACGCGATGCTTTGACGAAGTTCTGGTTGTTCATCTCCAGCATATTCGTCCGCAAAACCCGGGCATAGACCGCTCCAAGCCCTAGGCCAAGAGTAACCGCCGGCATGAGGAGATGAGCAAAGCCCCCGCGTCCCATGGAAGGCAGCCAGCCAAGCCGGACCGAGAAGAAATAAATCAATAAAAAACCGAGCCAAAAGGAGGGGATCGAGGCGCCAAGCAGCGCAAGGATTCGGCCCATCCGGTCCAGCAGCCCTTTTGAAAAAATTGCGGTCACCATGCCTATGAGGCACGTTGCCAGCAGCATGACCAATGCGCCAGCAGTAGCAAGCTCCAGTGTGGCGGGCAGCCTTTTGAGCAGTTCCCCGGCAACCGGCTCCTTGGACATATAAGATGTCCCCCACTGCCATGTAAATACATCGCCTAGCCAGCCTATATATTGACTCCACAAGGAATCCGTCAGTCCCATTTCCTCCCGGAGCGCGTCAATCGCCTCCTGCGAAGCCGGGATATTATGCGTGGTCAGCAAAATTCTCGCCGGATCGCCTGGAGACACCCTCATTAATATAAAGGTCAGCGTCGCTACGCAAAAAATGACGAGCAGCATTTGCGCGACGCGTTCGAGCCAAAAACGAAGCATACTTGAGTTCACCCTTTACTTAAGGGATATCGACTTCAGCCGTCACATAATAATATTCGATCGGATGCGGTATGAAGCCCGTTACCCCTTTTTTCACGCCAAATACATTGTCAGGATGTACGATAAACGACTGCGGCAAATCAGCATTAATAATATCTTGGGCCTGTATCGCAAGCGCATTGCGCGCGTCGGTATCCGCCGTATCGTTAAGCTTATCGATTACCGTCTCAAGCGGCTTCGATTCATAATGGCTGACGTTCGATTCGCTAGCAGATTGATAGAAAATGTTCAAGAAATATTGCGGATCTCCCGTCTGTGCCGTTAGCATGCTGTACATAGCAAGGTCCCAATCGGACTTCGCAAGCTCAGCGTCAATATTTTCAACCTTGCGTATTTTCACGGTAATTCCTTCATTAAGCAATTGATTTTGGATAACCTCTGCCATAACCGACAGCTCAGGTCGGTGCGGGAACGTAAGAAGCGTCGCCTCGAACGGCTTGCCTTCCTTCTCCCACATGCCTTCCGCATTTTTCTGCCAGCCGCCAGCGGCCAGCAATTGTTCCGTCGTTTCCCCTGCTGCTTGCTCCGCCACTTTGCCGAATGGCAAAATTTCCGGGAACGGGCTTTTCGCTTTCGTGCCGTAACCACGCATAACCGATTCAATAATCGCCTCGCGCGGGATCGCGTGATCTACAACCTCGCGGTTCGCTTTTTCTTTAAACAAAGCAGAATTCATATTAAATAATACCATATGTGTACGAACGGATGGGGCAGACAGCACTTCCAGCTTGCTGTCCTTCTCTACCAGCTCAATGCTGTCAATCGGAATGTCCGTTGCGACATCTACTTCACCAGCTTGCAGCGCCATCAGACGCGTGTTGCCATCGGTCACAAACTTCATCGTCACCTCTGAAAGCTTTGCGGGTTTTCCCCAATAGCCATCATAACGCTCAACAACAAGCGATACGTCTTTTGTAAATTGCTTGATTTTGAAAGCTCCCGTCATGGCCGGGTAGCTGCCCGCTTCCTTCATGCTGTCAACATCAAGAATAATCGTGCTTGGATCAGCCAAGCTGGAAATGATCGCCGAGTTCGGCTGTGTCGTAATCACTTTCAGTTCGTCTGGCGCAAGCACTTCAATATCTTTAACTAGCAGCAAATCCTTCGCCAAATGGCTGTTCGCAATGGAACGCAGCAGCGATGCTTTTACGCTTTCAGCATCCATCTTTTTGCCGTCGTGGAACGTTACGCCCGTTTCCAGCTTGAACGTCCACGTATTAGCATCCTCCTGCTTCCACTCCTTCGCGAGCCAAGCGGATGGCTGCAGCTGCTCATTCAATTTAATTAGCGTCTCCCCTGCGCCCGAGCGCATAACATCCCAGCTATCGTCGCCATGCGGATCAACGCCTGCTGGGTTCCATGTGTACGCCATTGTTAGTGTTTTATTAGCGGCAGCAGCGTTATTTCCCGAGGCGGCATCCGTGCCCTGCTCTGCGTTTTGACCAGCATTCGTGCTGCATCCTGCAAGGACCAGCATCAAGCAAACGATCATCATTCCAAGTGTCAAGCTAAGTGGCTTCTTCGTGTTGTTCATGTTTCTTCGTCTCCCCTTCTAGTAAGCGTAAGCGGCCGAATGCCGTCCTGTGGCGGCAAAGCTGCCGTTTCGCGTAGAAATATAGAGAAAGGATACAAAAATCAAATCCTTTCCTATATTAAAAAAAAGCATCCCCGACCCTTAAGAAAGCAGTCAGAAATGCTTTTATGTTAAATAACTAAACCTTATCTGCGTCTGCTTGCCATGAAGCAACAAATAATCGTTAGACATTTTGCAATAAATGGGCATAACCAACCACCTCCCTAAGCACCGTAGGTCAAACAGTGATGTTAAAACAGGCAGGTCTCCTGACTTGGGGCCTCCCTCTCTTCCCTTCCCAGCTAGGGTAAGCTTCTGCTATTCGTCTTGCGACGAAAAGAAGCTCATCAGCCAGTGGCTTATTTGTGAGGGGAGCGCAGCCTGTGTAAGCTGCTGCCCTTTACAGTGGCGGGTCCGTGTCGGCCTTTAACCGAACTTCCCTTTTAAGCGAATGAAGACGTATAAGTTCCAGCCAACATTTCGCACCTATTTTCATTCAAGTATGAAGTTTTGCAGGCTCATAAGCCCGTCCTGTCCGTAATCCATTCTTAATCATAGGGAGGAAGCGGGAATCTGTCAATGGCTTTAATTCGAATATGAAAGTGTTTTCAATATAAGACTTTCATATTTTTTCCAGTAATGTTATATTGAAATTACTTCACGCATGATGAGCTTATTTATTAAGTTAGCCCAATAGATAACCTAATCAAATAGAAAAGGAATGATCACAGTGACGGTGAAAATCCTTCCAGTTGAAGAAAAGCAAATTATTGATTCATATTGGTTTTACAGTGATTTTTATTCTATTATCTCTCGTGTAGACTCGGAAAAATTATGGTTTATGAATAATTATATTAATTTATTCGATATTCCTGATCCAAACCAATTATATACCTTTTTCTTCAACGGTTATTATAGAGATAAAATGGTTGAGTTTTATGACTGCCCTTTTATTGATTTTCAGCGGATAGCGTTAGACAGGCAAAGCTCGACGATTTTAAATAACGACCTGTTTGATTTTATTAAAGCATCGATTGATGGCGGCTATTATGTAATCGTTATGATCGATCGTTTTTATATAAAAGAGTATGAAATTTCGGCAAAATCCCCACATGAAGTCATGATAAATGGGTATGATGATGCAAATAAAAAGCTGTACTTTTGTGACAATAATGCCAACGGAAAATATTCAACGAATATCACCTGTGATTACGAAGCTTTTCATCGAGCATTCCATGTATTAGAAATCGATGCCCATGATTTTAAAGACCATCTTTATTTATTGAAGCCGCTCGAAAATACCGATTATACTTTTTCTCTAACATATGTGAAAAATACGATGAACGCCTACCTCTTGTCTAAGGCACATACGGATGAACATTATAACCAAGCTTTAGGCACACCAGGGCTAACCTTCGGTATTAATGTATACGACAAGGCCTCCGAGTATTTAAACTATTTGGCTCAAGAAGAGGTAGTATTTGATATTAGATCGTTCCACCTGCTTTACGACCATAAGAAATGCATGACAGTGCGATTAAACTACATGATTAATAACCATCATTTGATTGATGATAATCAAATTTTAAGCAGATGGAGAAAGCTGGAGGCCGCGACGCACGCTGTAAGAAATTCCATTTTAAAATATTGGCTTACTCGAAGCCCGGATACGTTGTACAAGCAAATGGAGCAATTGCATAAAATAAAGGAGACGGAAACGGTATTGCTGCAGGAGGTTGTGGATCAGTTGAAGGATGGTTAGATTTATTTACACATCAGAAAGCACCTCTTCTCCGTTATGGAGAAAAGGTGCTTTTCTATTAACTTATTAATTTGAAAAACTAGCGGCTAGCGGCTAATCCAAGGGTTGCTGTTTTGCTTGCTTGTTCTTGAACGAGGGGCAACGGTGCGAATTACCGCTTTTTTATTGGATTTGCGCTGCGCATTGTTTTTGCCGTTTTTCACATTGATTGTCGTTGTTTCTTTTACTTGCTCATCCTCTTCGCGCTTATCCTTGCAGCCGCAATTGCATGGCTTTTGTGACTCAACCCCTGCGGTTTGCATAGGATAATATCCGTAAGGCGGGAACGGAGGAAATGCTGAGACGGGATAGCCATTGCAGTTGTTGCCGATTGGCGACACCATTCCGCCATAACCATAGCCTTGTGTGTTTGCTGGCGATACAGCTCCACCGTAGCCTTGCGTCTCTGTCGGCGATACCATTCCGCCATAGCCTTGCGTGCTTGCTGGCGATACGGCTCCACTATAGCCGTAGCCTTGCGTTTCTGCTGGCGATACGGCTCCACCATAGCCGTAGCTTTGTGTTTCTGCCGGCGATACCATTCCGCCATAACCTTGCGTGCTTGCCGGCGATACAGCTCCACTATAGCCGTAGCCTTGTGTTTCTGCTGGCGATACCATTCCGCCATAGCCCTGCGTGCTTGCCGGCGATACAGCTCCACTATAGCCGTAGCCTTGTGTTTCTGCTGGCGATACCATTCCGCCATAGCCTTGCGTGCTTGCTGGCGATACGGCTCCACTATAGCCATAGCCTTGTGTTTCTGCTGGCGATACCATTCCGCCATAGCCTTGCGTGCTTGCTGGCGATACGGCTCCACCATAGCCGTAGCCTTGTGTTTCTGCCGGCGATACCATTCCGCCATAGCCTTGCGTGCTTGCCGGCGATACGGCTCCACCATAGCCGTAGCCTTGTGTTTCTGCTGGCGATACCATTCCGCCATAGCCTTGCGTGCTTGCTGGCGATACCATTCCGCCGTAGCCTTGCGTTTCTGCCGGTGATACCATTCCGCCATAGCCTTGCGTCTCTGCTGGCGATACCATTCCGCCATAGCCTTGCGTGCTTGCCGGTGATACCTTTCCGCCATAGCCGTAGCCTTGCGTCTCTGCCGGCGATACCATTCCGCCATAGCCGTAGCCACTGCTCATACCGCCTATCGGATACATCCCAGGAGGACACGGATTATAGCCTCCTCCTTGGCTCATAGGGCTGACCATAGTTGGCTGCTGCCAATGACCGTAACCGCCTGTTTGTGCAGGTGATACCATTGTAGGCATGCTGTAGCCTCCGTATTGCGGCAAAGAAGGAGCCGTTGCAGCGGGAGATACAACTGTTGTCGGGTAAGTCGATGAAGCTTCTACCGCAGGCGTACCGTATTGCATAAACAAGTCAACGCTTTGCTGATGATGGGAATAAACCGGGTACGTCTTTTTCTCCACTGGCTTCTCAATCGGCAGCGGTTTTGGCTGCGGTACAGGTTTTTCCTCTGGTAACGTAGGTGTCACAATAGGAGCGGTTGGTGTCTTCGTTATTGGCGCAGTTGGCGTCTTCGGAATCGGAGCGGTTGGCGTTTTTCCGGTTACTGGCGCAGTTGGCGTTTTGCCAGGAATTTGCCCTGTCGGCTTTTTACCGCCAACCCATTGCTGTACGCCTTGCATGACCGACAGCGGATGAAGAGCATGATGTCCTGTATGACCGCCTGTTCCCGCTGCCGTCGTCCCCATTCCTGCTGCAGTTCCCGTTCCTGTAGACGGCGTAGTCGTCATATGGCCCGCTTTAGGCACATTGACGATTTCGCCCGTCATGAGCACATTGGGATTTTTAAGTTGTGGATTCGCTTTGATCATATCGGCGAGCGGAACTCCCCATGCTTTGGACAGCTTCCACAGCGTATCCCCCTGCTTCACCACGTATTGGTGCATAATGTCCATTCCACCCGTTTCATGGGAAGAAGACGGGATTTTAATTTTCATCCCCACCTCAATGACGTCTGGATTCGTAATGGAAGGATTAAGCTTCAAAATCTCCTCAACCGTAACATTGTGCTTCTGACCGATTAAGTAGAGGGAATCGCCTTTCTTCACTACATAAATTTTCACTTGCCGACAACCTCCTGTCACGTTCTTTAAATAACTAGCATGATTGCTGCCGTGCATGCATGCTTGCTATCAATCTTTATATCCTATGCAGCACATGGGCAGGTGTCCCCAACTTTGAAAAAAAAATAGCGAGCCGCAGCCAGCTTCCCAGAAGCTGTGCGTCTCGCTATTAGCAAAATATAAGACCATCGGCCTAATCCTGCCGTTTGAACTAATCTTACACCCAGTATGGACATGCGGCAGCTTGCCGCATACCTCTTAAGTTACCCATTCGACTGCTGCTGAAGCTGCTCGTACGTAAAGCTTGGATAACAACCAAGCACGCGCACCTGACAACCGATCGCTTCAATTTCAGCAATCGCTGCTGGCAGCAGCACCGTATCCAGCGACATCTCAATGTCGATATAAAAATAAGAATTGCCCAGCTTCTTCTTCGTCGGACGCGATTCAATCCGCGACAGATTGATGCGGCGCCATGCGAACGCTGACAGCACCTGATGCAGCGCACCTGGATAGTCATCCGGCAAATTCACCAAAATACTCGTCTTCTTGAAATCAGAATGCCGCGCCGTGTAGGGCTGCTCGCCAACGAGCAAAAACCGCGTATAGTTGTTGCTGTGGTCGGTAATGCTCGCCTGCAAAATATCCAGCTCATTGTTCGCCGCCGCTCTTGAAGTACCTATTGCCAGCCAGCCTGCTCCCGGGTTGTCGCGTACGATACGCACCGCTTCAGACGTACTGCCGACATGCTCCGTCTCAGCATGAGGGATTTCGCTTCTGAGAAATTGCAAGCACTGCGCCATAGCAACGGGATGGCTGATTACTTTCTTCACACGGGAATAATCTACGGCGCCATACTCATTCGTCAGCTCCGAACGCCGGCCGATTAAATTTTGTATCGAAGGATATACCCATTCGGCCTGAATCGGCAAGTCCACTTCATGAACCATCCAGTCCATATGCAGGCTAACCGAGCCTTCAATGGTGTTCTCGATCGGGATAATGCTATAGCCGCTTTCCCCTTTAACCGTCGACAGAAACACATCGGCAATGAGCCGATGATGCTTCCACTCTACTTCTTCTCCTGCAAAAAGCTGCCGTGCCGCTTCGTCTGATACAGAGCCCGCCGGCAGCAAAGCAACTGACTTCGTCGTACTCATACGGCCTCTCCTCTAATCCGCTCAAGCAAACCCAGCGATTTTGTGCCAGCCTTTGCCTGCTCTATAGTCACGTTCGGTCCTTCCGCACATGGCTTCAGCCATAGCGTCTGGGCTTCAATTCCTTCCTGCTTCAACGTCTCCAGCAGAAAATGCTCCAGCTCCTGCTTGCGCGGGCTGTCCGACTCTACAAAAGCGATCAGCGTCGGGCCTGCGCCGCTTAAAGCGGCCCCCAGCGCGCCATAATCGGCTGCATTGGCCAAAATCTCAGCCATGCCGGGAATAAGCGCTGCCCGGTAGGGCTGATGCAGGCGATCCCGCATCGCATGGCGAATGAGCCCAAGCTCGCCGCTGGCAAGAGCCGCAACGAGCAGCGAGCTGCGGCTCACGTTAAAGACCGCATCCTGCATGCTGATTTGTTTCGGCAGCGCATGGCGCGCCTTCTCCGTAGACAGCTGGAAGGAGGGAATCGCAACGAGCGCCTCCAGCTTCTCATGCGGCTCCAGGCGAACATAATCGGCCCGCTCTCCATCCCGCCAAGCGGATACGACAATGCCGCCGAACAGCGACGCGCCTACATTATCCGGATGGCCCTCCAGCGCGGTTGCCATCTGAAACAGTTTATCATCCGACAGCGGACTGCCGATTAACGCATTGGCGGCAACCAGCGCACCAACGATGGCTGAAGCGCTGCTGCCAAGTCCGCGTGTAAGCGGAATATTGCTGTACATCGCAATATCCAGCTCTGGTACTTGTACGCCCGCTTCCTTGAATACAAGCTGCGCCACTTTATAAATCAAGTTTGACTTATCTTCAGGGATACCTGTCATTTCGTCTCCGTACAAGCGAAAAACCGTATGCTCAGCAGCCGACATTTCAACCCAGGCATACAAGGAAAGCGCCATGCCCAGCGTATCGAAGCCTGGACCCAAATTAGCAGTGCTCGCAGGCACCTTTACGATTACACGACGGTTATTCATAACGTTATAAAGCTCCTTCGATTGCTAGTGTTGGCTTAACCTTCAACGCGATACACGCTTTTCACCTTGCGGATAACATCCAGCTCTTCAAAGGTTTGCAATACCTTCTGCATCGCTGCTTTATTCGCATCATGCGTAATGACGATAATTTCCGCTTCTGGATTGACAGGATTCGGCTGTTGCAGAACCGACTCCAAGCTTACCTCAAAGTCTGCAAATACTTGAGTAATGCGCGCTAGAACGCCTGCGCGATCTGCTACATGGAGAAGCAGGAAATATTTTGAGGAGATTTGCTCATCGGTTTTGAGCTTCTTCTCTTTATAGGTCATAATGTTTTGCTTGCCGTTAACGCCAAGCTTCAAGTTTTTCACAACGGCAACGAGATCGGCAACAATCGATGTAGCCGTAGGCATGCCGCCAGCGCCCGGACCATAAAACATCGTTTCTCCAACCGCTTCGCCATGAACATATACGGCGTTGAATACGCCATTGACTGACGCGATAGGATGCGAATGCTTAACCATCGTTGGCTGTACGCTAATGCTGAATTCGTCATCTTGACGCTCTGCGATGCCAAGCAGCTTAAGCTCATAGCCTAGACGCTTCGCATATTGGATGTCTTCACGGCTGACCGATGAAATCCCTTGAACGGATACATCCTCCAAGGCCACATTGGCACGGAAGCCAAGCGTCGCCAAAATCGTCATTTTGCGAGCAGCATCCAGTCCCTCAACGTCAGAGGTCGGATCGGACTCCGCATAGCCGAGCGCTTGGGCTTCCTTAAGCACATCGGAGTACGAAGCGCCTTCCTGGCTCATCTTCGTCAAAATATAGTTCGTCGTGCCGTTAACGATACCCATAATTTTAGTTATCCGGTCGGAGGAAAAGCCTTCGATCAAAGTGCGGATAATCGGAATGCCGCCAGCTACGCTCGCTTCATAAAGCACATCGCAGCCGTGCTCCTGAGCAACAGCCAGTATTTCCGTTCCATGCAGCGCCATCAAATCTTTATTGGCAGTCACGACATGCTTGCCGCGCGATAAAGCTTCAATAATATATTGCTTCGTCTGTTCAATTCCGCCCATTACTTCGACGATCACATCAATATCCGGATTGTGGATAATTTCCCAAGGGTCCTCTGTCAGCTTGGACGGGTCGATCGAAATGTCGCGCGCTTTGCTCTTGTTGCTGACCAGCACTTTCGCAATTTCAATTGCCGAACCGGTCTGGCTTTGCAGATCCTCCTGATGTCCTTCCACGATGCGGACGACACCTGTTCCTACTGTTCCAAGCCCTAATAAACCTACTTTAATTGGTTTCATATGATTCCCTCCATTTATCCTTCAATAAAATAACGTTCTATTTCATCAGCCTTGCCCGATTACGGCGGCTTTACGTACGCCCTGCTGGCTGCGAATAACATCCATTAAAGAGTCCAAATCCCCGCTGAGCTGGGAAACGTCAACTGAAATGACCACATGGGCAAGTCCTTGCAGGGGAATGCTTTGGTTCATTGTCAGCACATTGCCTTCATGCGTCGCCACGAGCGACAGCACCTTTGACAGCACGCCCGAACGATGCTCAAGCTCCATAGAAATCGTCACCAGCCGCTCACGGTTAATCTGATGCATCGCATAAACGCCATCCTTATATTTATAAAAAGCGCTCCTGCTCAGGTTCGCCTTCTCGGCTGCCTCATGCACCGTTGCCGCTTCGCCTCTGGCAAGCATTTCCTTTACCTGCAATGTCTTGAGAATGGCTTCCGGCAGCATATCCTCCCGTACAGCAAAATACCGCTGCGTCACTTCCGTCCCCCCTAAAAAGACATTTGTTCTTCTATAAAGGACATTATAGCGGAATCATAAGGCTGGGGCAATAGGTTTAAATGATAATCCGCTTTTAAACGGGAATAGTATTCAAAAAAAAACGTTCCCTGCAAAGGCAAGCTTCGCAGGGAACGGATTCAATTACTTATAACGGGCCGTTATCGCGGCAAAGCGTCTGGCGCGCATGCAGCGCGGCCTACTGCTCTGTCCAACTTACAGTCAGCTCGGAAACTCCTTCTTCTGAAGCTAGTTTACCGCCGATGATTGAAATAAATTCGGAGCCGGAAATCGTGCCTTGAATAATAATATTTTTATCATCGATCGTCTGGGCGCCGTCCTCCAGCTTCTTTTCATTTACATAATCTTTATAGGATTGGCCCAGCTTGTCGAAGCCTTCCTTCGTCTTGAAAACAAGCAAAACCGATTTTTTGCCGTTATCGATATTTTCAGTCGAATTTATAATAACCGCATCATCGGGAATCGGGAAATCGGCAGGCAAATAATCGGGTCTTGCGCTTGCAGACGATTCTCCGTCACCCTTTGTTTCTGTCTTACCCTCATCTGAAGGAGCTGGTGAGGCAGCAGCATCGCTTGGCGTCGCTTCCGCTCCAGGGCTTGCGCTTTCCGCAGTATTTCCCGGCGCTACGCTCGCTGTTTCCTGTGGAGCTGTATTGGTTCCACCAGCAGCATTATTGCCGCAGGCGCTTACGACACCCGCTATAATAACAACTGACAATAAAGAAAACCATCTATTTTTTTTCATGTTATAACATCCTCTCATTTCATATGAAAATTCTCATGACAGCGGCAGCTTCCTGTTTAAAATAAACATGACAGTAAAATCGTTAAGCTCATTAAAGGCAAGCAAAAGCAATATTACCACATAAAGAAGAAGACGGCCAGCATTCACCATTCCCAAATATATCCATGTCATGGTTTCAGCCAGGCCTCATAGCTGCTCCTCAACGCAGTCAATTTTCCGACCAGGTCACCGTAATTTGTGAAACGCCAGCTTCTGAAAGTGTCGTGCCCAACAGCCAAATGGAATGTGTTTTATCGATCGAGCCCTCAATCATAAGCTTCGAATCCGCAAACGTCACACTGCCGTCTTCCAGCTTTTTATCTATCGCATAAGCTTGATAAAGGTCAGCAAGCTCATCCATCGACTTTTTCGTCGTAAAATTGAGCAGTATCACTTTTTTGCCCTCATTTACCGAATTCGAGGCAGTCACGAAAACAGCATCATCGGGAATCGGAAAATCGCTTGGCAACTCAGCCGGTCTCGCAATAGCCGAAGTCGGTTCACTGCTCGCTGGCAGCTCGTCTGCCTCCGGCTCCGAAAGCGCTTCTTGTTGATCGGCTGCTGCCATCCCGGGCCATGTCTGGTCCACTGAAGCTGGGGCCCCGCTACCTCCATCCCCCGCCTCATCGCTGCAAGCACCAAGCCATACGGAAATACTCACCATCGTAATTAAGGAGAGTACTTTGCTTCTTTTCATTACGTTAAACATCCCTTCAACTGCTATTTTCCTTGGCATCGCAGCTTCGGCTGCCTAAACCATGCTTTCTACTGATTCAGCATACCTCCTAACACTTTTCTTTACTTGCATATGCCTCATTTGCGCCGAATCAATATGTTGCTCTGTATAGCTATTACACCTTTTTGAGCAGGTTGTAACAGCTTTAGCGCTATTTTCTGAAAATAAAGCTCATGGAGCACATAAAAAAAGACGGCTTGCGCCGTCTCCTTGTGCCAATATTCGATTAAGCCATATAGTCGCTGCCTTCGAAAAATTCAAAGGTGAAATCGCCGATTTGCACCGTGTCGCCATCTTTAGCGCCATGCTTGCGCAGCGCTGCATCAACACCCATTTTCCGCATAATTTGGGCAAAACGCATGACTGAGTCATACGAAGTGACCTTCATACGCTTCAAATATTTCTCGATGCTTTCGCTCTCGACTACGTACAGCTCGTTCTCCTTGCGAATCGTATAGCTGGATTCCTCGCGTTTCTCGAACGTAAACACCTTGCGCTCCGTAACATCCTTCACTTCTTCGATCTCCAGCTCGTCAGGAACCGACTCCAGCGTATCCATCGCCTTGTACAACAGCTCCTGAACACCCTGCTTCGTCAAAGAAGACATCGGCACAATGAGGTATTCCTTCTCGCCGCGCACTTCCTCCAGCTGCTGCTTGAACTTCTCCAAGTGCTCGGCCGCTTCCGGCATATCCATCTTGTTAGCCGCAATAATTTGCGGACGGTCGGCCAGCTTCTCATTGTAGAGCACCAGCTCTTCATTGATTTGCAGCCAATCCTCAAACGGATCGCGCCCCTCAGAGCCGGACATATCCAGCACGTGGATGATTACGCGAGTACGCTCGACATGGCGTAAAAACTCATGTCCAAGACCTACGCCCTCATGCGCGCCTTCAATTAATCCCGGTAAATCCGCCATTACAAAGCTGCGGTCATCACCAACGTCTACAACCCCTAAATTCGGCGTTAGCGTTGTAAAATGATACGCGCCGATTTTAGGCTTGGCCCCGGATACGACCGACAGCAAGGTGGACTTGCCTACGCTTGGGAATCCGACTAGACCTACGTCTGCCATTACCTTAAGCTCAAGCACAATCCAGCGTTCTTGGCCTTCTTCACCCGTCTCGGCAATATCCGGAGCCGGGTTGTTAATCGTTGCAAACCTAGTATTGCCGCGTCCGCCGCGTCCGCCCTTTGCTACAATAATTTCCTGGCCATGGCGTGTCATGTCGGCAATGATTTCCTGCGAGTCATCGTCAATAATGATCGTGCCGGGAGGAATGCGTACGATCATATCATCCGCACCTGCACCATGCATGCTCTTCACTTTGCCGCGCTCGCCGCGCTCGCCTTTAAAATGCTTCTGATAGCGGAAATCCATCAGCGTGCGCAAGCCTTCATCTACGCGAAAAATAATATTTCCGCCTTTACCGCCATCGCCACCGGCAGGCCCGCCCTCCGGTACGTATTTCTCACGACGATAGGAGACGATGCCGTCGCCGCCGTTGCCGCCTTTTACAAATATTTTCGCTTTATCCACAAACATGTTGTGCCCCCGTTCAAGCGCGCTTTTCCGCCTTAAGCCGTATTTCCTCCTGCGGATGTTCAATATCGACCGCCTGCAGAGCCGCGCCTTTCAACTGCTGTTTTATTTGATCCTTCAATTGTTGCTCGTCAATTAGCTCGCCTTCCAGATCGAAAGCAACGTGGAGCTGCTGCCCGTCCCAATCCAGTGCCAGCGTAAGTACGGCGACTTCGCCAAAACCAGGCTTAACCGCCAGACGATAGCCATTCATTATGCCAATCAATGCTTCGGAGATTTCGGTGCTGGCAAGCGGCAGTTCAACTAAATTCAAATCCTGCTCAATGTCCACCTTCAGCTCAAGCGAGCTTGTCAGTGTACGAAAGCCCTGGATGTAGCTGACGAGCGCCGGCTCCCCAAGCTTTGAAATTTGGCTCTCCGTAAGCATCTTTGCCCTTATTTTCTCCACATATTCCACCGTTTTATCCGGTTTCTGCATCCGTGTGTAGCCATATAGCACTTGCAGATCGTTCATCCAGTCATGCCGATGATGGTTAAGCGTCCTCATCCCCGCGGCCTGCAGGCTGTGTATCGTAAGCGCGAGCTGCTTCGCATGCTCACGCCGCTCCGAGCGAATCCAGATGGCTGCAGCAGCCGCAAACCAAAGCATGAAAAGCACAAGCAGCCAGACTGACGAAGGCCATACAAGCATAGCCACAGCCGGTAGCACAATAGAAAAAGCCGCGATGTGCTTTGCCGATTTAATGCGATCCATTCATTGATCCCACTTTCTCCCGCATGTTTCCCAGCTAATTCAGTATAACATGTCGCTGCATTAGCCGATAGGTCTTTAAGCAGCAAATGCCCCGGCCTACACGCGAGGCCGGGGCATTTGCTGCTATTATGCTTCTACTGCTGCGGCTACTGGAGCCAGGTCCACTGGATACACGCTCACTTTTTTGCGATCGCGTCCCCAACGCTCAAACTTTACAACGCCTTCGACTTTCGCATAAAGCGTATCGTCTTTGCCGATGCCTACGTTAGTTCCTGGGTGAATTTTTGTTCCGCGTTGACGGAACAAGATGCTTCCAGCAGATACGGTTTGACCGTCAGCACGTTTAGCGCCAAGACGCTTCGATTGACTGTCACGTCCGTTCTTTGTGGAACCTACACCTTTCTTCGAAGCGAAAAGCTGAAGATTCAGTTTCAACATGAGATTTCCCTCCCTCATTCAAGAGATTGTTGTTTAATCACAACATATTTTCCGTAGGACTCTGCAATCGTATTAAGCATCACGATCATCGACTCCAGCAGCAGCTGCACCTTATGAGCGGTTTCCTGATCAGCTATAACCGGAATATCCGATGATAGCCATCCATTGTCCATTGCATAAGGAAGCTTCACCTCTGCCAGAGCTTCAATCGAGTTGACCGTACCGACTGATACAGCCGATACGCCAGCGCAGACGATGTCTTTGCCGTGCTTCGCATACTTCGCATGACCTTTAATCTTAAACGATGTAATCCGCTTGTCAGCATTTCGTACAATCGTAACCGTGATCATAATAATCCTCTTACGCTTGGATTTTGCCGATCGTTACTTTTGTGTACGGTTGACGATGACCTTGCTTACGACGGTAGTTCTTTTTGGCTTTGTATTTGTAAACGATGATCTTTTGGCCTCTGCCTTGTTTTTCAACAGTAGCAGAAACAGTAGCGCCGGAAATAACTGGAGTACCAGTTACAAGACCGTCAGCACCGGATACAGCCAACACGCGATCAAACGTTACGCTTTCGCCTGCATTGGCGTTCAGTTTTTCGATGAAAAGCACATCGCCTTCCTGAACTTTGTATTGCTTGCCGCCAGTTTCGATAATTGCGAACATTGTGAGTGCACCTCCTTATTGTCGAAGACTCGCCTAATCCAGGTGAATGGCAGCATGGGCTGCTATTGCTTGTACCCGATCGGAGCGGTATCTGCAAGTCCGCTGTATATAACAATCAGACATACTTGAACATTTTAGCATACAAAATAGAATCAAGCAACCTCTATTCTCCGCAAATGTCTAGCAGCAAAACGATTTTCCCCGCTTTATTGTCCCAATAATTTTAATTTTGTATAATGAGGCCAGTCTTATCGAACGCTTTTTATGCAGAAGCATCTGTCTGAAGCGAGCACGCAATGACAGGCAGACGGTACATCGTTCATGCTACCATTTAAAAGCAAAGGAAGGTTTTGCGGCATGGATGCCATACTTCGAATGAAAGATGCGCTCGACCTCATGGAGCAAAAAATGGAGGAGCGCCTCGACATCGCCGAAATCGCCAAAGCCGCCTATGTTTCGCCATTCCATTTTCAGCGGATGTTCCACATGCTGACGGGAATGACGGTAGCGGAATATATTCGCAGGCGCAAGCTGACACTCGCGGCACAGGAGCTGACGTCAAGCACCATTAAAGTCGTAGATGTTGCTTTAAAATACGGCTATGATTCCCCAGAATCCTTTTCCAAGGCGTTTCGCCGCATTCATGGCATCTCGCCGTCGAAAGCGAGAGCACTGGGCGTTTCATTGAAAGCATTCCCCCGCATTTCATTCCAGCTATCATTGAAAGGAGACAAGGACATGGATTATCGGATCGTGGAAAAAGAAGCTTTTCAAATTGTCGGCTTGTCCTATGAAGTAAGCTGTAAGAACGGACAAAATTTCATCGACATCCCTAAACTATGGGAGGCATTCAACCATAGCGATGCGCCCGCCGAGCTGTATTCCAAAGGAGACGGGGCTATTATCGGTGTCTGCCTGGACGGCCAGCCTGATAAAGAAACCTTTACCTATATGATTGCCACTAAAGTGACGCCTAATGAAGCTGATTCAGAAAAGAAATATATTGCCCGCACCGTTCCTGCGGCTACATAGGCCATCTTCACTTCGACCGGCCCTCTGCCGGATTCGCTTCAAAACGTATTCCGCCGCATATTCCAGGAATGGTTTCCCGCAACTGGCTATGAGCATTCTGGAGGCCCGGAGCTGGAGGTTTATTTTGAAGGCGATACTTGCGCTGAGGATTACCACTGCGAAGTGTGGATTCCGATTATGAAAAAATGATCCGCTTAAAATGATGCGAATCACTAGTCACCGCGTGAATTAGTCATTGCGCGTTATGCTCGCAGGTGAACAGCCAAATTAGCTGCAGCCTGCTGAAATCAGCAAAAGCGACCACTGGAGGGAGGCCCTTCAGTGGTCGCTTTCTTAATTTGCACATACCATCTTCATAATGTTGTTTCATGCTTAAGCCTGCAACTTCCTTCCGCTTCCTCCGCAGCACGGGCAGCGCTCCGTCAGCTGGCCCGCCGCACCCTCCCGCGCCTTTTTGCGGGTCACTTCCATAAGCCCCAGCCTTGTCCAGCCAACGACCGAGCATTTTGTCCGGTCCCGCCTTGCCCATTCATTCAGGCGTGCCATAATCCGCTCGCGGTTTGGTTCATTTTCCATATCGATAAAATCAATAATAATGATTCCGCCCACATCACGAAGCCGCAGCAGCCGGGCAATCTCATCAGCCGCCTCTAAATTCGTGCGGAAAACAGTATCTTCTAAATTCGTAGCACCTGTAAATTTGCCCGTATTCACATCAATAACGGTTAAAGCTTCCGTCTCTCCCCATATGAGAGAGCCGCCGCTTGCGAGCCGAATATTCGGCTGGAATGCTTCATGGACCTGCCTAGTGACGTCAAAAGCATCAAAAAGCGCAAGCGAGGCATTTTTGTCATACAGCTTGAGCCGTTTCTCAAGCTGGGGTGTCATTTCCCTCAGCAGCGCAGCTGCTTCCTGCAGGCGGGATGCATCATCAATCCATACCTCTTCCACTTCCATATCCAGCGTATCGCGGACAATTCGCCGCAGCAGCCCGGCTTCCATATGAAGGCCCATTGGTGCTTTGGCTACCTCTGCCTGGGTTATTATACGATCCCAGATAGCGCGAAGCTGGGCAACATCAGCGGCAAGCGACTGCTCGGTTTCTCCCGAGGCCGCCGTCCTAAGGATGATGCCTTCCTCGCCTTGCAGCAGCTGTTCGCCAACATTGCGCAGTCTGGCACGCTCGCTGTCGGCAGCAATTTTTCTCGAAACGCCTACATATCCAGCCTGCGGCATGAGCACCAGCCAGCGCCCCGGCAATGTAAAATGGGTCGTTACCCTGGCCCCCTTGCCGCCAAGCGGCTCCTTCATCACCTGTACAATAAGCTCTTGGCCTGGCCGAACAAGCTCTTCAATCGAGGGCTTTGTTTCCGGCTGCTTCTCCAAATTGGGATGCAATAAATCATCTATATAAAGAAAAGCATTTTTGCCAAGGCCAATATCTACGAATGCCGCCTGCATGCCAGGCAATACGTTAATGACACGCCCTTTGTAGACATTGCCTACGAGGCCGCTTTTCTCCGACCGTTCCATAAAAAATTCCATGAGCCGGCCATCCTGCAAAACAGCTGTTTGAAGCATTTCTCCGTCACTGTGCATCAACATTTGCTTCATCTCTCAAACATCACCCGCCAGCTCTCACGTTTTCTTCTATATTAACACAAGTCGCGGCGTCAGTTCCTTATCTGTTTTTGGATTCCTTAAGGCAGCAGCTCAATAACAGGCCGGTTCGGATTGCGCTCAAGCAAATAACGATCTACAACACGCTGCTCTGGAGCCACCCTGGCTATGCTGGAGCCGCGCTCCATAATATAAAACAGGTGATACCGCTCGCGCCACAGCAAACGGACGGCATAAACCGCAGAGTGCCTGCCATCCACCACGATAGGGCTGGCAAGCACGCCTTGCGCCATTTTACGGATCGCTACCTGGTCGCGATGCATAAGAAAGCGAAGGAATAAATACGGGATGCTCCGATTATAGGTCCAGTTCGTCATAAACAGAAACGTTCCAATGACGAGCAGATTCATTTGAATGCCGCCGCCGGGACGCAGCAGCCCCAGCAGTGAAACGCTGATCATCAAGCTGCTAAGCACAAGGCTGATGCGTGCCGTCCAGCGCATGACGCTGTAAAAGTTCAAGCTATAGCTAAGGGCAGCCTGCAGCAGCTTCCCGCCATCAAGCGGATAAATCGGCAATAAATTGAATAAGCCAATCATCATATTGGCATTAACGACATAGGCCGACCATTCGGAATCCCACAGCCCTAACTGGCCGAGACCCCAGGCAGCTAGTCCCATCCATACATTTTGCAGCGGGCCGGCTATCGCTACGAGCGCATCCTCTCCTGCCGGCAGGCTGCCCGCATCCTCCACTTCAGCCACACCGCCGAACGGCAGCAGCTTAACTTCACGAATATGCCAGCCAAAATAACGCGCCACCAGCACATGGCCTGCTTCATGGACAATAACGATTAAAAACAAGGTAAACAGCTCGACAAAATAACCTGTTAATACCGAGGCCGCCATTACCAGCACAAACAACGGATGCACCGACCAGCGAATGCCCCTCCATTTAACCAAGCGGGATCACGCTTACCGGATCAATATAGCGGTCGTTTTGCTTAATTGCAAAATAAAGCAGGCTCGGTTCCTCGCCGCTTGCTCTGCGCAGGCTCCCGACCTGGTCGCCCGCTTCTACCCAATCATTCACGCCAACCGATGCATACCCTAGCTTGCCATATACGCTGACTCGTTCATCCGCATGCTGAACTACGACGGTTACTCCATCATCCGATGGCTCCGAGACTACAAGCACTCTGCCCGTCTCCACCGCATTTACCGCTTCCTCCGATGACCCTGCAAGCTCAACACCATTCAGCAGCTCGGCAAATGTACGTACGATAGCACCGCCCTCAAGCGGAGCAACGATAGGCAGCTTGACAGTCCCTTCGGCAGCCGTCGCCTCCTTCTGCTCCTCTTGAAAAATCGGAATAAACGTCGGCGCTCCTGCAAACGTTTCTTTATACCACTTGGCCGCACTTGCAAAATCCAGCTCATCATGAAGCGCCTGTGCTACATAAGTTCGGCTCTCCAATGCCCACTCCTCATCGGTCTGGTATAAGCCCCATATGCCGGCGAACAATACAGCTGCCGCAATCATTTTCCAGCGCAGCTCACGAAAAAAAGGATGTGGTCGTCCCCCTTTTGGCGGTTCCGCATACGGCGGTTCTCCCGGCTCATTTCTGTATCGATAATCGATACGGCTCGTCCGGCTTCGCTGATCATCCTGTATCTGCGTCCAGCCATCCCAAGGATTCGGGCTCTCTTTCCACAGTTTCTCCGGATCCCGCTCCTCCTCATCCAGCACGGGATAGGACGGCGGCACAGCCGGCACACTGTATTCCACTCTTGAAAGCCGCTCTTGCATGAATCCATCCCGAACAGGCTGCTCCATCAATCGTCTAATTTTCTCTTCTCGGCGCTTGCGCACCGCTTCCTTCGTATCCATCATCCGTTCCTCCCCCTCTCGCTTGTCAGAGAGCTTGTTTCCTTCTACATCCTTATGAGGAAACACGGACAAGTATGCAAATCCAGCAGGCAAAAAGAAAAAGAACGCCGCCTTCTCTTCACAGAGAATGGCAGCGCCCTTCCAAGCAGCAGCTTATGTGGTTATTCAGCCAGCTCATATACTTCCTGATGGGCCTTTATACTGAATACGATACCAATACAAATCATATTCAGCAGCAGTGAGGTGCCGCCATAACTGATGAATGGCAGCGTGATGCCGGTAATCGGCATTAGTCCGATCATCATGCCGATATTTTGGAAAATCTGGAATACGAACATCGACGCGATGCCTATCGTCATATAGGAGGCCCGCAAATCATGACATTTGAAGGCGATTATTATAATTCGATAAATGAGCAGGAAATACAGCAGCAATAATACAGCTGCCCCCTGAAACCCAAACTCCTCGCCGATGACAGCAAAAATGGAATCCGAATACGGGTAAGGAATGAACTTTCCATTTTTCATCTCGCCCTGAAGATAGCCATCCCCCGTAAGCCCGCCGGAGCCTATTGCAATTTTAGCATTTTGGGATTGATAGCTTGCATCAGCAGATGCTTCCTCAGGATGCATAAACGTATTAATCCGATTGTACCAGTGCGTTAATTCTTTTTCTTTCAAATACGTATATATTTCTGTATTGAACATATTAAACAGCGTCATGAACAAGATTAAACCGCCGACAACGACAGCAAGCCCTACAAGAACATGCTTATATTTAACATTTCCAATCCACAGCATTCCGAGCACGATAACCAAATAAATAATCGCATTTCCTAAATCGGGCTGCATCATTACAAGTGCGAACGGCAATAAAGAAAAGGCCGCAATCGGTAATAAATCTTGAGAAAAGCCTAATCTATCGCCTTTTCTTCTTCCCATGATGTAGGCAATACCGATAATCAAAAAGATTTTCATGATCTCTGCCGGTTGAAAGGAAAAGCTGCCGAGCTTAAACCAGCCTTTCGCTCCATTGATGACAGAGCCGAAGAAATATACCATTATGAGCAATGTAACACCAAATCCGTACAATACATGCCAGGTTTTCAGTAAAATACGATAATCAAACAATGCGGCAAAAATAGCAATAAAAAAGCCTACTGCATAAAATATCATCATTTTATTTTCTGAACCAGCATAATTCGTATCATGAAAAGTTGCACTATGGATAACAAACAAACTAATAACCATCAGACAGACCAGGATTGCAATAATACCCCAGTCAATTTTTTTGAATTTATTTAGCACAAGGCAATCATCCTATTCCCAAAAACTTGCGGAACCGTTTGAAGGCGCCTGCCTTCTCGTCTAGCAGCATGAGTGGAACCATATCGCCCAAAATGCGGCGGGCAATGTTGCGGTAAGCAATCGCCGCGCGCGAGGAAGGGTCCATTACGGTTGGCTCCCCCGTATTTGCGGATTTGATAACCTTCTCATCGTCCGGCACGATACCGAGCAAATCAACGGCAAGCACCTGGCAAATTTCATCAATATCGAGCATTTCGCCGCTCTTCACCATGTTCTGGCGAATGCGGTTAATGATGATTTTGGCGGCGATGCCTTCTTTCTCAAGCAGGCCAATTACCCGGTCTGCATCGCGAACGGCAGCATTTTCTGGTGTTGTAATGACAATAGCGCGATCTGCACCAGCAATCGCATTACGGAAGCCCTGTTCAATTCCGGCGGGGCAGTCAATAATGACATAATCAAATTCCTTCTTTAGCTCCAGCACCATGTCTTTGACCTGTTCGGGCGATACATCATTTTTGTCCTTCGTTTGGGCAGCTGGCAGCATGTACAGCTCGTCAAAGCGCTTGTCCTTGATCAGCGCTTGATTCAAGCGGCAGCGGCCTTCTGCCACATCGATAAGATCATAAATAATGCGGTTTTCCAGTCCCATAACAACATCCAAATTACGCAGTCCGATGTCGGTGTCAACCATACATACCTTCTTGCCAAGCAGAGCCAGTGCCGTTCCCAGATTAGCGGACGTAGTCGTCTTGCCAACGCCGCCTTTTCCAGATGTGACAACAATCGCTTCTCCCATAAGTTACACCCCTCTTAACATAATCGGATTATTGCGTAAACGGTATAATTGCGAAATTTTATCCATTTGCATCGTTCCCTCATTCAAAAAAGCAAACTCCATCGCCGGATCGCCCGACATCCATTCCTCTGGCGGCCTGCTAATGATATCTGCTATGCGCAATTGCGTCGGCCGCATCAGCGATGCCGCAATAATAACATCCGTTCGTCCGTTCACACCCGCATGAGCAACGCCGCGCAGCGCGCCCATCACATAAATATCGCCGGTGCTTATAATCGTTCCTCCCGGGTTTACATCCCCCGTCAGCAGCAAATCGCCTTCACGCTCCATCGTTTGGCCCGATCGAATAATTCCGCTAATGAGCTGAATGCCCGGCGGCGGCGGCGGCTGGCTGCCTTCCGCGGACTCCGATTCCACCGATTGTACAATCAGATTGCCCTGCGCGCGAATGACCGATCGAATCCGTTCTTTATCCTCATCGCCGAGCTGCCTAGTTCCCAGCTTGACATGGACGTGTACGAGCGGGCCGGTGAGCAGCTGCTGATGGGTTTTCTCGAGCTTGTAGTGCAGCTCATCAAGCAATAAATCAAGCTCACAACTATCGTCGAGAAGGAACACGAGACCTTCCTTGACGCCTTTAATCATAATATGCTGCTTTTCGGCCACGATTGTCCCTCCCCAACGTATTGCATTCTTTTCGAAACAATCGAATTCCTGCTTTTTCCGCCAATTTATTCCTCATCCTGGTCCTGATTAAGCTTCGCATCCTGCTCATACAGCTTTCGAACAGGCACATAAATAATCAAGGCAAAGGCAAGCTGCAAAAATAAGCTAGGCAAAATATGATCCAGCAGCGCGTAAGCATACGACTCCTCCGTCAACCGGAAAAGCGAATAAATGAAATAAACGGCTGAATCGTATGCGATGCATGCAAAGCCAATGACGGACAGGCAAGTGAGCAGCGTGCTGCGGCGGCGATCGAACAGCAGTCCGGCAAAATAGCCGATCAGCCCCATCATAAACGTATGAACGCCGAGCAAATGACCGTAATAGACGATATCCTGAATAAGTCCGATACCTAAACCAAACAGCAATGCGCGATGGCGGCCGCTATACAGAGCAGCATATAAGATAAAGACAAAACTGAAATGCGGGATAATTTTACTCGAATAATCCGCCGGAATGATCCAAGGCATAATGCTGCCTTCTATAATAAAAAGCAGAAACAACAGCAGGATAAGCCGATTTGTGCTCATCATACTCATTTGCCCGCATCCTCCGATGCAGCGACCTCGACGACAAACACCTCTTTAAGCTGGTTCAAATTAGCTGCCATCTCAATAGAAGCCGTATACGTCAAGCCAAAGTTGCCTTCTTCCTTCGTCTCTACTGTTCCAATTACAAGACCACGCGGATAAACGCTGTCGCTCCCTGAAGTAACAACCAGGTCACCCACAATCATTTTGTCGTTCTCGGCGATTCTCGTCATAATCAGCCGCTGCGTCTCATCATCATAGCTGGTAACCATGCCGAAAGAGTCGCTTTTGCCGAGAATAGTCGCCGCAATCGCATTGGAAGTCGGCGACTTGTCATCCAGCTCCGTAATCGGCATGACGGTTGCCGTATTCGGCCTCACTTGGCTGATGATACCGATAATGCCGTCAATTGTCGTAACCGCCATATTCTGCTTAATGCCACTCAGCGAGCCCAGATTGATTTCCAGCGTCTTGCTATATGGATTATTATCAATGGCAATGACATGGGCAATCCGGTAGTTGTAATTGTTAATTTTTTTCTGCTGCTCGGTAAAATTCAGCTCTTTCTGCAAACGCTCATTTTCTTCCTGCAAAAAGTTATAGCCGATTTTGTCGCGTGCATAAGCCGCTGCTGTCAGTCTAAGGTACTCATTCTCCTCATAAATCGACCGGAGATTGCCAATATCCTCAAAGAAACCCGCTATTGAAGCAGCGGGCACATAAAACCATTGCTGAACGAATCCGACTGAATCTCCGATAAACTTCTCCGGCATACTCAGCTCCTTACGGTCACTTAGCGAGAAGCCGATGACCACAATGAACAGAATAAACCCGAACATAAGCATAAACATGCGCTTATTTCTAAACAGCTTAAACAGCTCGATCACCTGCCTGTTCTAATCACATTTTCATTTTTGCCTAATGGACGGAAAGCTCTCCTAGCGTCTCGAACGACCGCCTGAGCCGCCTCTGCTCTTGAACAAATGAATATGGTCAAGCGAACGGCCGGTACCTATAGCTACACAGTCAAGCGGGTTGTCCGCAACAATGACCGGCATGCCTGTCTCGCGCTGCAGCAGCTTGTCCAGATTGCGAAGCAGCGCTCCGCCGCCCGTTAGTACAATGCCGCGATCCATAATATCCGCAGATAACTCTGGCGGGCATTTTTCAAGTGTAATTTTAACAGCATCCACGATAGCTGTCACTGTATCCGCAAGCGCTTCGCTTACTTCATCCGATGTTATCGCAAGCGTCTTAGGCAGGCCGGATACGAGATCACGGCCTCTAATTTCCACCGATTCCGGCGGATCAAGCGGCAGTGCTGTACCCAGATCCATCTTAAGCTGCTCCGCGGTACGCTCCCCAATCATCAAATTGTAAAAGCGTTTAATGTATTGGATAATCGACTCATCCATTTCATCCCCAGCAACGCGAATCGAACGGCTTGTTACAATGCCGCCAAGCGAGATTACTGCCACCTCTGTCGTTCCGCCGCCAATATCAACGACCATGCTGCCCGTCGGTTCCCAAACTGGCAAATCAGCGCCAATCGCTGCAGCGAACGGCTCTTCAATCGTATAGGCTTCGCGGGCTCCTGCTTGCTTCGCAGCATCTTCAACAGCACGCTTCTCAACTGCAGTAATGCCAGACGGCACGCAAATCATGACGTTCGGGTGGCGCGGAAACAACGATTTCTGCTTTTGCGCTGAACGGATAAAATATTTGATCATCGTTGCTGTCGTTTCGAAGTCGGCAATTACGCCATCCTTCATTGGACGTACGGCGCGAATATTGCCCGGCGTTCTGCCGATCATTTTTTTCGCTTGCTCGCCAACTGCTTCTATCGTTTTCGTATCGGTACGCAGGGCTACCACAGACGGCTCCCTCACGACAATTCCTTTTCCTTTTACGTATACAAGAGTATTAGCTGTTCCCAAGTCAATGCCAAGATCTTTCGATAAACCACCAAACATGTTAGTGCTCCCTTCTGAAATGCCACAATCCTTCTTATTATATTACATGTAGCCTTGTTCCTTCAAACTAATAAACCTTCCATCACCAATAACCAAATGATCCAGCACTTCAATGCCTACCAGCTCGCCAGCAGAGACGAGCCTCTTCGTCAGCGCAATGTCTTCAGCACTGGGCGTAGGATCGCCGCTCGGATGATTATGCACGCAAATGAGCGAGGCGCTGCTGCATTTAATAGCCGCACGAAATACTTCTCGCGGATGAACGAGCGACGCATTCAGCGTGCCCATCGATAGCGTCTCTTGGGCGATAATGTGATTTTTCGTATTTAAAAAAAGACAGACGAAATGCTCCTTTTTCAAATGACGAAGCTCATCCATGACATAATTCGCCGCATCCTCTGGCCTCTGCACCGTAACAACGTCGCCATTGCCTGTACGAGACACTCTGCGTCCGAGCTCAAGTCCTGCACGCAATTGAATCGCTTTCGCCGGGCCAATGCCGCGAATCGCTGTCAGCTCTTCCAGGCTCATATCCATCAAGTTGCGCAAATTGCCACATTCCTTCATGATATTACCCGCAAGATGGACAACTGATTCCTTTTTCGTACCCGTTCGCAAAAGAATAGCCAATAATTCCGTGTGACTGAGCGCTTCGGCCCCATATTTAATTAATCGCTCTCTTGGACGTTCTTCCTGTGGGACATCACGAATGAATTGGCGCTGCGACTCCATGCCCATCCCTGCTTTCGTAAGTTAGCTTGAAGTACGTGGATCAAAATACATGTATGCGATACGCCGCCAGCATGTCTGACAGCAGTGACAACGGCAACCCGACTACATTGAAATAACAGCCCTCGATCCGCTCAACAAGCGTAGCCCCATAACCTTGAATGCCATAAGACCCGGCTTTGTCATGCGGCTCTCCAGTAGCTATATACCGATTAATCTGGTCTTCCTTAAGCGGCCTCATATGCACCTTCGTCATGCGATGAGCCGAGGATTGTTCACCATTATGCGTTAAAACACAAGCTACACCTGTATATACTTCATGAGCTCTGCCTTGTAGGCTGCTCAACATCGCAAAAGCATCTGCCTCATCTGCTGGCTTGCCCAGCACATGGCCATCCACAACGACAATCGTGTCCGCGCCAACGACGATAGAGGGTTCCGTATTTCCCTGCTTCCGCAAAAGCTCAGCCGTTGCCCGCGCCTTGCGCAAGGAAAGCTGTTCTACAATTTGCTCGGGGCTCCAATCGGAGGGCACGCTTTCGTCCGCTTCCGAGGACAAAATATAAACCGGCAAGGAAAGGTCAAGAGAGGCGACCAGTTCCTTCCGGCGCGGAGACGACGATGCCAGCACGAACTGGCTGATCGGATTCATAGGTATAGCGCTCCTTCGTTTAAACTTACAGTTTGCGATAAAGCCATATAGCCACTATAACACCAATAATACTGAATAAGCTAATTTGGAAGTTAATCGTCATTGTAAAGCTCAGTACATACAAATCAACGGCAGGAGACCACGAAGCCTCAATCGCTTTGGTCAAGAAAGTTATTCCCGGTATCGACTCCAGCCAGCGTGCCACCAAGGCCCCCGCAAGCAGACCGAGCACTAGGAAAAGCAATAACATCCAGCCGTTTTTCTTCATTGTTCAACGCCTCTCGCCAAGTAATGACAACTGCTCTCTATTATACCTTAGTATGATTTCCGTTTACAATGCGCGTATAGTCTCAAACCACGATTTTTGTGTCAGGATCGCTTCCATTAGAGCTCGCTGCACCGACCACAAGTGCGCCTGGGAAGGATTTTTATCATATTCCGTAAGCGACGAAGCCGCCGTATTTACCGCTTGAACAACCGCACCCATCGACGCTTTACCCGCCTCGCCTTGAAGGCCAGACTCCATCGCCTTTATGCTGAGCGTCCATTTTTGATGCTCCGTCCGCCAAGCCTTCGCCGCATTTTCGCCAAGCGGCGCAAGAACCGGCTGCTCCAGTTGGGCCAGCGCCAAATCGTCCAGCATGCTTATCAAGGCATTCGTCTGCTCAAAAAAACTGCTTGCAGCTGCCGCCTTCCCCGTAAAAGGAAACTGCTCTGGTGCCTGAACAATAAGCTCTTTCACATATACCTCGGTACCAGGCAGCATTTTGCTCAGCGCAATTGCCCTGCTGCGATCGCCCGCCATCCCCGCATATACCCGAAAGTCGTCTGCTGTTGCCGCAGCAGCAGACGCAAGTCCCCTGCTAGCCAGCTCCTCCATTGCAGCATCTCTGCCCTCTGAGTTGCTAAATACGCCATATTGCAGCAAATGGTAGGCCTGTGGCTGAATGGCCAGTTCCACCGTTTCAAGCGGCGCAGCCGAGCTTCCGCTGTTTCCCGCACCTGTTCCCGTACCCAAGCCATTTTCCGCATTTTGCGATGCTGGATTCCCGCTGACCGCGCTCGACTGCCCGCTCCCTGGATTAGAAGAGCTAAGCGAGGAGGAATCCAAAAATAAAGACAACAGCAAATAACCGAATAAGGCTCCCGTTGCCAGCGCCCCTGCTACCGATAAAAAAACATTGATCCAAGATGGCGAATGTCCAAGCCTGCGTATCGAGCGAACCGGACGGTTGCCTAGATCAAGCTCAGGCGAATGCCGCTGGCCGTCATCAGCCCATCCATAGCGGATATTTTCTGGCCCATGCTCCATTGCTTCGCTTTTGCGTTTAGAGCCGCTGTAAGAAGGAGCCTGCTGTTGAAGGTCATTAAACAGCGGGAAAGCTTCCTTCTCCTCCCCCCTTTGCTGCTCTTCAGAAACGAACGCAGGCGGCTCATTGTCTGCGACATGCCTGGATGTTTTCGACGCTATGGACGAATCGGCAGGAGAATGGGTACGATTAACTGCCGCTGTATTAGATTCGTCAGGCAAGTGATGGTCCGACTCGCGAATCAACTGCTCCAGCTGATCCATCTCCTCATCGACCTGGGTGCTCCATGGACTGAACTGCTCATCTGAATAAGAGGCTGTATTTTTATATAAGGGGATGACTCTCGCAAAATCTCCCTGCTTCGAAGCACTAGGCTGCGCAGCAGCAGCTGGAACTTCCGCAGCTGGCTCCGCTGCGGCCATCTGCTTGTTTTCGGAGCGCGAAGCTTGTCCGGCTTGGTCGAAACGGTACGTAATGCGGTTTTTTGAGTTCATGTCACTCTCTCCTTGTCTCATTCTTCTATTCCTACTCTATGAGACCATTAAGAGATTTATGATTATGAACAAACGGATACGTAAATAACATTCGCAGCTTACCTCAAGTTTCGTACAGTCCACAACCTTTTTTGCTATAAAAATCTAAGGGAATTGTATCCAGCCCATCAATGCTGCGCTAGCTCATTGGAAAACTTTATTTAAATGGCGTCAAAGACATTGCCATCGTCTGGGCGCAGCTCCTTCTTATTACGCAACAAAAAACGCTGGAAAACGATTTTCACGTTTTCCAGCGTTTAATGGAGCTGCCTCATGCAGTGGATACCTGCTTTATTTACGTCCTGCCTTTAACCATTTAGCTAAAGCATCCGCTGTTTTCCAAATATCGCCGGCTCCCATCGTGATGACAAGATCGCCAGCCGAAGCAGCTGTCTTCAAATACTCCAGCACTTCTTCCTTTGTTGCAATAAAAGTCGTATTCGCATTGCTGTTCGTCTTAATCAGCTCAACCAGCTTCTGCGAGTTGACGCCTTCAATTTGCTGCTCGCCAGCTGGCGAATAAATATCGGTAATGATGACCTCGTCCGCTTCCGGAAACGCCCGGCTGAACTGGTCGAGAAGGAAATAGGTACGCGTGTAGCGCTGCGGCTGGAACACAGCTACAATCCGTTTGCCCGTCGCTTTGGCAGCACTGATCGTCGCGCTGATCTCGGTAGGATGATGGGCGTAGTCGTCAATAACGAGAATATCCTCTACTTCGCCGAGCACTTGGAATCGACGCTTGGCCCCAATGAATTCACGAATAGCGCCCGCAATTTGTGCAAATGGCAGCCCTGCTTCCAGACAGGTAATAATAGTAGCCATCGCATTATATACATTATGTTTACCTGGTACAGACAGTTCAACCTCGCCCAAGAGCTTTCCTAGATGGGTCAATTGGAACGATACTTTGCGGTCACCCAGTACGACTTGCTCCGCTTTGTATTGGGCCTCGCCATCAATGCCGTAAGTAACGAGCTGAGATGGATCGAGCGATTGGCTTGCATACAGCTTGCTGATGATCTCGTCAATATTGTCATCGTCAGCACATACGATAGCTTTGCCATCTTGCTTTACCTGCGACAGAAATTGAACGTAGGCATCTTTCAGCTTGCCAAAATCACCGTCATAATTTTCCAGATGATCCGGCTCAATATTGGTTACAATCGCAATCGACGGATGGTAATGCAGGAAAGAGCCATCGCTCTCATCTGCCTCCGCTACTACGTATTCGCCGCTTCCGGCTTTAGCATTCGTACCCACGTTTACGATCTCGCCGCCAATAATGTAGGTTGGATCCGTTCCGCAGTTTTCCATCACAAGGGCAATCATCGACGAGGTTGTCGTTTTGCCATGAGCGCCTGCAACGGCGACGCCCTTGCCTTCATTCATTAGCTGGGCAAGCATTTGGGAGCGATGCAGCACCGGAATATTTAGCGCCTCCGCCGCGCGCCGCTCCACATTGTCTTTGGTCAGTGCTGTGGAGTAAACAACAAGCTCCGCACCTTTAATATTTTCCGGTTCATGACCGATATAAATTTTTGCGCCTTTCGCCACCAGCTTCTCTGTGAGTTCCTGACGAGCGACATCAGAACCAGTTACCGTATAGCCCTTCTCCAGCATGACGCGGGCGATAGCACTCATCCCGTAACCGCCTATTCCGATGAAATGAACATGTTTTGCTGTATTCAAAGACGGTTCACCAACCTTTTTCAGAATCCGAGTTGTACAATAAGCGGGCGCGAACGTCCGCTATTAAATAAAGCGTTCCGGTCACAACCCCAAGGTCTGTTTCCCCGGTCAAATGCTGCAGCTGCTGAAGCGCCGCTTTCCAGTCAGGCTCTACAACCAGCTCAAAAGCCTCTTTTCCCTGCACAGAACGTATTAGATCAGCCAGCGCCTGCGCATCTTTTTTGTTGCGAAAATCAGGCTCGGTCACAATTAGCGTATCTACTATTGGCAGTATATGCTTCATAACCTCACGATGATTCTTATTATCCAGCATACCCATCATTAGGATTAAACGATCATAGCGATAGGTTGTTTTTAGTGCAGCAGCAAGCGTCTCCGCTCCTTCAGGATTATGCGCTCCATCAATGAGAATACGCGGGGAATGCGACACCATTTCCAGACGTCCAGGCCATGCCGCAAGGCGCAGCCCCTCCTCCAGCGCATCATCCTCCACGATAAGAGCCGCATATTGGCGAAGCACCTCAAGCGCCATCACTGCAACCGCTGCATTCGTGCGCTGATGGGCGCCGTTTAGCGTAATCGTGAGCGGATGGATAGGGCGGAAAAGCCCATCGAAACGGAACGTTTGCTCATCCTCGCGAACCGAAAGCGCCGTCTCGCTGAACTGCTCGCCTAGCAAATACAGCGAGCTTTTGCTGTCCATCGCCTTTTGCCGAATAACTTCGATCACTTCTGGCTGCGTAACCGCACTCACGACAGGAACGCCAGGCTTAATAATGCCTGCCTTCTCCGCCGCTACCTTCTCCAGCGTATCGCCAAGGCGATCCATATGGTCATGCCCGACATTGGTAATGATGGAGAGAACAGGCGTCACAATATTTGTAACGTCCATTCGTCCGCCAAGCCCCGTTTCCCATACGACATAATCGGGATACGTTACCTTCGCGAAATACAAGATGGCCAGCGCCGTAGACACCTCGAACATCGTCGGAGAGCCCTGCTCGGTTGCCGCAATTTCCTCAACGACAGGCTTTAGCACATTCGACAGTTCAAGCAGTGTCTGCTCCTCGATATCAGCGTTATTATATTGAAAACGATTCGTAAACTTCGTAATGTATGGCGATGTAAACGTACCTACATCATAACCGCATTTAATAAGCGTGCTTGTCAAAAAAGCACAGGTAGAGCCTTTGCCGTTCGTTCCAGCCACATGGATAAATTTCAGTCTGCGATGTGGATTACCGAGCCGCTCCATTAAGAGCAGGACTCGTTCAAGACCAGGCCTTATCCCGAAAGGAATAAGACCATTTATCCAATCTACTGCTTCCTGGTACGACTGCAGCCCGCCGCTTTCCGGCTGGCCCAAGAGCTGATTCGTCATCGTAGAAACGCCTTCTTTCTTCCCGGTGTCTATCCGCGTAAATCCGCGATTCTAGCTTGAACCTTATCGCGTTTGTCCGCATAATCCTTCATTTTGGAGCGTTCCTCTTCGATGACCTTCGCAGGCGCCTTCGCTACAAAGCCCTCATTGCCGAGCTTCTTCTCAATGCGGGTTACTTCGCCATTCAGCGTCGCAAGCTCTTTTTCAAGGCGGGCAATTTCCTGCGAAATATCAATCAGCCCTGCTAACGGGAAGTACAGCTCCGCGCCCGTAACAATACTGCTCATCGCCTTATCCGGAGCTGCTAGCGCAAGACCTGCCTCCAGCTTCGAGGTTCCGCAGAACCGGCGGACAAATTCATCATTGCGGGCCAAAATGATCGCCTCGGCTTCGCTCGTCGGCTTAATCATCAGTTCGATTTTTTTGCTCATCGGCACGTTTACTTCCGCGCGAACGTTACGCACCGAACGGATAATATCCATCAGCAGCTCCATTTCCTTCACCGCTTCAGGCGCTTCCAGCGCAGCATCGTATTCCGGCCATGCTGCAAGTGTAATCGTCTCGCCTTCATGCGGCAGATGCTGCCAAATTTCCTCACTGATGTATGGCATAAACGGATGAATAAGGCGCTGCGTGCGATCAAGCACATAAGCAAGTACCGATTTAGTCGCTTGTTTTGCTTCTTCATCGCTGCCATAAAGGTTAAGCTTCGCAAACTCGATGTACCAGTCACATAGGTCATCCCAAATGAAGTTGTACAACTGGCGGCCCGTTTCTCCGAACTCGTAGTTGTCCATCAAGCGGGTTACTTCGCGAACGGTTTCGTTCAGACGGTGCAAAATCCAGCGATCCGCCGTACCCAGCTTGCCGGTAATATTAATGTCGCTTGCGGTGAAACCTTCCAAATTCATCAGCGCAAAGCGCGAAGCATTCCAAATTTTATTGGCAAAGTTGCGCGACTGCTCCACCTTTTCAAAGCGGAAGCGCAAATCCTGCCCCGGCGTGCTGCCTGTCGATAGCATATAACGCATCGCATCTGCGCCGTACTGTTCAATGACTTCGAGCGGATCAACGCCGTTGCCAAGCGACTTGGACATTTTATTGCCGTTTGCATCGCGTACGAGACCGTGAATCAGCACGTCCTTAAACGGCTTTTGCTCTGTGAACTCCAGTGCAGTAAATATCATGCGAGATACCCAGAAAAAGATAATGTCATAGCCCGTCACCAAAACATTCGTCGGATAGAAGCGTTTTAAGTCCTCGGTCTGCTCTGGCCAGCCAAGCGTCGAGAATGGCCATAGACCCGAGCTGAACCATGTATCCAGAACATCCTCGTCCTGGCGCAGCTCCGTGCTGCCACAAGAAGAACAGCTCGTTACATCTTCGTTTGCAACATGCATTTCGCCGCAGGCGTCGCAATACCAAGCAGGGATACGGTGTCCCCACCACAGCTGGCGGGAAATACACCAGTCATGTACATTTTCAATCCATTGCAAATAAATTTTCTCAAAACGGTCTGGAACGAAGTTTACGCCTTCGCCGGATTTTTGCGCATTAATCGCCTGCTCCGCGAGCGGCTTCATTTCAACGAACCATTGCGTGGACAAATACGGCTCAACAACCGCACCGCTGCGCTCGCTGTGGCCAACCTGATGCACGTGATCCTCGATTTGAACGCACACGCCCTGCTCCTGCAAATCCTTCACGAGCTGCTTGCGGCAGTCGAAACGGTCAAGTCCCGCATAAGGGCCAGCTTCCGCATTCATCTTGCCGGACTCGTCCATAACGATAATTTGCGGCAAATCATGGCGAAGGCCTACCTCGAAGTCATTCGGATCATGGGCAGGCGTAATTTTTACAGCGCCGGAGCCAAATTCCTTGTCAACGTATTCGTCGCCAATAATCGGAATCTCGCGTCCAATGACCGGCAATACAATCATTTGACCAATGAGGTGCTGGTAACGCTCATCTTCAGGATGAACAGCAACCGCGCTATCGCCCAGCATCGTTTCCGGACGCGTTGTCGCAACCGTAATATGCCCTGAGCCGTCCTTCAATGGATATTGCAAATGGTACAAATGGCCGTTCAGCTCTTTATGCTCAACCTCAATATCGGACAAAGCCGTTCTAGCAGCCGGATCCCAGTTGATGATTTTTTTGCCGCGGTAAATGAGGCCCTTCTTGTAAAGCTGTACAAACACCTCGCGCACAGCCTTCGACAGCCCCTCGTCAAGCGTGAAGCGTTCGCGCGAATAATCCAGAGACAGCCCCATTTTTGCCCATTGGCCGCGAATTGTTCCCGCATATTGCTCCTTCCAATCCCAGACCTGCTCCAAAAAAGCCTCGCGTCCCAGATCGTAGCGGGATTGTCCTTGCTCGCGAAGCTTCTGCTCCACTTTCGTCTGTGTGGCAATGCCTGCGTGGTCCGTTCCCGGCAGCCACAAAGCATCAAAGCCCTGCATCCGTTTAAAGCGAATGAGAATATCCTGCAAAGTGAAATCGAGCGCATGCCCGATGTGCAAAATTCCCGTTACGTTCGGCGGGGGAATAACGATCGTATAGGTCTCGGCTTCCGGGCGCTTGCCCGCTTCGAAAAATTTTCCATCCATCCAGAAGTCATACCACTTCAGTTCAGCGGCTTTCGGGTCGTAGGTCGTCGGCATCGCCGGCGTCGTTTGATTTTCAGACATAAGCTCCATCCTCCACATATCGCATAATGGCATCATTACTTTAATTTTGAATACAAAAAAACCTTCCGCCCTTATAGCAAAGGACGAAAGGTTAGCTTCCGTGGTACCACCTTTGTTCCGCGCGTCTTGCAGCTGCACGGCACTCAAACAGATAACGGCTGTGGCCGGCTTGAATTAACGAATAACTATCCGCTTGATTCAAGCAACTCCAGGGCGACTTGTACGAGTAAAATCCTGCGGAACTCTCAGCACTAACGGCTCCGCTCTCTGAAGGCTTGGCTGCGTACTCTTCCCCTTCAACGTCGTTCGTTGACTTTAAGACATATTTATTTAATAATACCCTCTTTGTGAAAAAAAGTCAAACAACAAGACACATTCAAGCTCTTTTATACTTGCTGGGCAAATAAAAAAGAGCTTTGACTGTTATTTCACAGGTCAAAGCTCCTTTTATTTAACAGCCTGCTGCTACGGAATATAAAGCAGCTGCCCTTCCGCTACCGCCGACTCATTCAAGCCGTTGTACAGCAAAATCTCACGCGGGTTCAAGCTGTAGCGCACTGCAATGGAATCAAGGGTCTCGTCGCGCTGCACGATGCATACCCGGATTTTACGGAATTCATGCTCATCGGATTGCTTCAAAAATAAATTGCGCCACTCGATTTCATCGCCTGCCGGCTGCTGAGCCTTCGTCTGCTCAAGCGCATAATCCGCCGCCTCCTGCTCAGCCTGCCGCGCCAATTGCTCGCGCTTGCTCGTTTGCAGCAGCGTCACAAGCCCGACGCCTGTTGCAGGAGCTCCAGTTGCTTCCGGCGCCTTGCTGCCAAAGGCAATGCGCATCTCCTGCTTCTCCGGCTCCGCTTGCTGCTCCGCACCAGCTTCCTCCGCCTCCTGCCATTCGCTCAAACGCTCCAGCTCGCTATCCTGCCACGGGGATGTATCGTAGCTGCTCTGCTCTGCTCCCGCCGGAATGTACGTTTCCTCTGCCTGCTGCGGTTGCCCCCCTGGGCTCCAGCCAAAGTCCTCCGCCTGTTGATAGGCAGAAGCTCCCTGCTGCCTTTCCTGCGCAATGCCATGACCAAGCCCAGTTACGGCTGGCTGCTGTGCAAAAGCAGGCGGTGGATTGAAATTAGCGTTAAAGTTCGGCTGTGCCCCGGAATGATTCTGCCCTTGAAACCACTCTGCTGCTGACCAGCCTGCATCACGCGGCGAAGGCGAGATCGTAACGCCAGCCCCCGGCCCTTCTGCTTCCTCGCTTTCATCAGCCACTTCATACGCCCGCTCATTATATGCATTATTAGCATTGTAAGCCTCAATCTCGGATTCAGACTCAGCGAACTGTTGAGCCCCAATAAACTCTTGAGCCTCATTGTACTCTTGTGCCACATTATACCCTTGATTCTGTCCCTGCTCTTCCCTGAAAGGCACCTGCCCTTCCTGTCCAGCAAAATAGGGTTCAGCTTGCAGCCCATAAGCGGTCTGGCCAGCCACCTCTGCCTCGTCAGCGGCAAATGGTTCGCCCCCGCTACGCTGAAGCTCCTCTTCGTACGAAGCCTGGCTCGTATCTACGCGATCATGGACGACGGTGAATGGCTCCTCGCGCCACGCTTCCTCCAGTTCCTGCTGCGGCTCCACAAGAATGCCGCGCAGCGACAGCACACCGGTAATGTTAAGCGTTCGCGAGGAGAGCAAATCTACGTCAAAATTATCAATTTCCACCGTCACATCGTCCAGCCGTGAAATCCGGTTCAGCGGCATCGTAATTTCGACGGGAATGAAATGCTCCAATGCCTGAAGCGGAGCGGCTTCGTTCGTACTGCGATATACCCCGCTCAGCAGCAGCTGGCCTTTCAAAACTGCATGATCCCCCTGCTCAACAACCTGAATGCGAGGCACAAGCTCAATTTCTTCCAGTTCATCGATATCGGCAACTTCATCCGACAGATGCACGCGTTCATACACGTCAAAGCGCAAGCCTTTCGTTTGATCCGTCACGCTCAAGTCCTCCCTCCCTATACTGACCCATTTCGCCGCAGTCCCTTAGACAATGCTTGGGCTAAAAATGCTACTCTCACTAATTATCTATATGGGCATAGGGGGGAGAGCATGACTATCTTTTGCAGCAGCTATAATTTAGCTCGCAATTCGGTAAGCCAATCGGGCTCTGGCGCCGCAACTTCCACAGGCGAATCAGTCCACGGGTGGGCAAAAATAAGGCGTTCGCCATGCAGCGCCTGCGTCTTCAGCAGCTGCACAGAGCCGCCATAAAGCGAATCGCCAAGCAGGGGATGGCCCAAGTGGCTCATATGGACGCGTATTTGATGCGTACGTCCCGTCTCCAGCTGCAAACGGACCAGCGTCGCTCCGGCATACATCTCGGCCGTTTCATAATGGGTGACAGCGGCATCGCCGCCCTGGGCCACACGCCGTCTGGAGCGATGATGGCGGTCCTTGCCTATCGGAGCGTCAACGGTGCCCGCAGGCGGACGCAGCCGCCCTTGAACAAACGCCATATAGCGGCGGTCGATCGCCTTGCGGCGCATCGCTTCGTCCAGCTTCCACTGGGCGAAATCATTTTTGGAATAAAGCACGGGACCCGATGTATCATCATCGAGACGGTGGATGTGGCGGACAGGCAGCGGATCTCCTTGCAGCAGCATATGACGAGCCGCCGCTTCATCCAGCGTTCCCGCCTGATTGGCGCCTGTGCCATGCACAGGCATGCCTGCCTCCTTATAAAGCACGAGGCAAAAATCATCCTCGAAAAGAACGGTTGGAACGGGACTGCCTTTCGACAGCCTCGCTTGGCGGTACAAGGGATCGCTAAGGGGGTCCGCAGCGGGAAAAGCGAGCAAGCCCAGACGCTGCCCATCAAAGCGGATGCCGCCGACGGAGAACAGCCGATTGATCCATTTTTCTGGAAAAAGAGAACGGGCCAGCAGCCACTGCCGCACTTGATGCGGATGACTGCCGGCCTCTAATGTTCCGGTGCGTTCTCCAGGTTGCCCGTCGTAATTTGGTGCAGACCATGAGCCTTCTGACAGCTGCTGCCAATCGAGCTCAAGCCACTCCCCCGCCCGCTTATAGTGAAGCATTGGCATGGAATGAAACCTCCTATTTTCGAATGCAATCGCCTAAATGGCTGCTTGCTAGAACTACAACCTGCTCAAAGCAGCCCTGTTTGCAGCAATCGTTGCATCGATATCCTCATCGCTATGGACAGCCGACACGAACATGCCTTCAAACTGCGATGGAGCGACGCTCACGCCAAGCTCCAGCATAGCGGCAAAATACGCCTTGAAACGCTCTAAATCCGCTGTTTTGGCTGTATCGTAATTGATGACATGCGTTTCGGTGAAAAACGGGCAAACCATCGAGCCGACACGGTTGATCGTGGAAGCAATGCCAGCCGCCTGCGCATTCGCTTCAAAGCCGCGCTGCAATCGGACCGCTTGGCGCTCCAGCAGCTCGTACGTTTCTGGTGTCAGCAGCTTGAGCGTCGTATAACCAGCAGCCATCGCCAGCGGGTTGCCTGACAGCGTGCCCGCCTGATAAATCGGACCGCTCGGCGCCATAAGCTCCATCAGATCGCGTCTGCCGCCGTATGCGCCGACAGGCAGTCCGCCCCCAATCACCTTGCCGAAGCAAGTAATATCCGGCTTAATGCCATACAGTCCTTGCGCACTGCTGTAGTGGACGCGAAAGCCCGTCATCACTTCATCAAAAATAAGCAGGCTGCCGTATTGCTCCGTAATGTCGCGCAGTCCTTGCAGAAAGCCCGGAAGCGGCGGGACAACGCCCATGTTTCCGGCAATCGGCTCGACGATGACACAGGCAATTTCCTCGCCGTACTTTTCAAATACGAGCTTGATCGACTCGATATCATTGTAAGGCACCGTAATCGTCTGGGAGGCAATGCTTTCCGGAACGCCGGGACTGTCCGGCAAGCCAAGCGTCGCCACACCGGAACCCGCTTTAATGAGCAGGCTGTCGGCATGTCCGTGATATGAGCCTTCAAACTTGACGATTTTGCTGCGCTTCGTAAACCCGCGAGCGAGACGCAAGGCGCTCATTGTCGCTTCCGTACCGGAGTTGACCATCCGGACCATATCAACCGAAGGCACACGCTCGCACACAAGCTCCGCCATCAGCGTCTCTAGTTCCGTTGGCGCCCCAAAGCTGGTGCCTTTTTCCGCGGTACGCTTGATCGCTTCAACGACCTCTGGATGCGCATGGCCCATAATGAGCGGTCCCCATGAAGCAACGTAATCAATGTAGCTGTTGCCGTCGATATCAAATACGCGGCTGCCTTGCCCGCGCTCCATATAAACCGGGTTCAATCCTACGGATTTGAAAGCGCGAACCGGACTGTTCACGCCGCCCGGAATCACTTGCTTGGCCCGCGCAAATGCCTCGCGTGAGCGAATATCGCTTCTGCCTGAAGATGAATGACTCATCAACTATTCAGCCCCCTTCAACCAGCGTGCAGCATCCTTCGCATGGTACGTAATCAAAATGTCGGCGCCCGCGCGCTTCATTCCGGTCAGCGTCTCCAATACGACAGCGCGCTCGTCAATCCAGCCATTTGCCGCTGCCGCTTTTACCATTGCATATTCGCCGCTCACATTGTACGCCGCCACTGGCAGATCAAAATGCTCCTTCAGCAGGCGAATAACGTCCATATACGCAAGCGCTGGCTTAACCATCAGCATGTCCGCGCCTTCAATGACGTCAGACTCTGCTTCCCGCAGCGCTTCGCGCGCATTGGCCGGGTCCATCTGATACGTCTTGCGGTCGCCGAATTGCGGCGTTGAATGTGCTGCTTCACGGAACGGGCCATAAAAAGCAGAAGCATATTTGACCGAGTAGGACAAAATCGGAATATGTGTAAAGCCCGCTTCATCCAAACCTTCGCGAATTGCGCCAACGAAGCCGTCCATCATGTTGGACGGAGCGATCATATCCGCGCCTGCCTCAGCTTGTGAAACTGCTGTACGAACGAGCTGTACCAGCGAAGCATCGTTATCGACCTCTGCATTGCCTGTACGCTCATGCACATGGATAAGGCCGCAATGACCGTGATCTGTAAATTGGCACAGGCAAGTATCCGCTATAACGAGCAGCTCAGGCGCCCAGCCCTTTACAGCACGAATAGCCTCTTGCACAATACCGTCAGGAGCAAATGCGGAAGTGCCTTCGCTATCCTTCGCAGCAGGAACGCCAAACAGCATGACGGATGGAATGCCCAGAGCGACAACTTCCCTGATCTCCTCTTCCAAGCGGTCTAATGAAAAATGATAAACGCCCGGCATCGATGTGATCTCTTCCTTCACGTTCGTGCCCACCGTTACAAAAATCGGATAAATAAAATCATTAGCAGAAAGCGCCGTTTCCCTCACCATACTGCGAAGAGCGGCGGATTGCCGCAATCTCCGATGTCTTACGACAGGAAATGCCATCTTCCATTCCTCCTCCAACTGTTTTGTGAAGCTTGTGTCGCGCCAATTACGGCTTGTGCCCTTGCCTCAACTTATAAATGCTTATATTAAAATAATAATGCCTTATCCGCGTTCTGCGCTGCGGAACTTAATCATCGCATCGATAAGCGACGGTATTGTCGCCTGCTCGGCCTCTGCGGCTACGCGCAAGCCTGCTTCCTTCATCGTAGCTGACGTCAGCGGCCCTATGCTGATCGCCGGAATGTCCAATATCGCCTGCACAGGATTGCTAATGCCGCTGCGGCGCAGCTTCTCCAGCAGGTTCGTTACGGTAGAGGAGCTGGTGAACGTAATCATATGAATCTGCTTCTCGTCGATCCATTCCAGCACCTGATCATCCTGCGTATCGGCAAGTACCGTCTCGTATACGTCGATTTCCGTCGGCAGCAGCCCCTTGGCCGCCAATTCGCGCGGCAGCACCTCGCGTGCCAAATCACCGCGCGGCAGCAGTACCCGCTCGCCAGCTTGCAGGTGACCTGCAAGCTGCTCCAGCAGCCCTTCTGCCTGAAACTTGGCCGGCAGCAGCTCGGTAGTCAGCCCGCGATTTTCCAGCGCTTCGGCTGTTCTCGGGCCAACGGCCGCGATTCTAGCCTTATGGAAGCGCCGAATATCGATTCCGAAACGCCGCAGCCAACGATAGAAATAGTCCACGCCGTTTACGCTCGTGAACATCAGCCAGCCATATTGCTCCGCTTCCTCCAGCGCAGCCCGCAGCGTAGCGACCGCTGTGGCCTCCTCTGGCTCGCGGATATCAATGACAGGGTATTCGCATGGTTCGCCGCCCAGCTCATCTACCAGGTCAGCCAGCTCGCTTGCTTGCGCTCTCGCTCTCGTCACCAGCACGCGCGTGCCGAACAGCGGCTTGCTTTCGTACCACTGCAATTGCTCGCGCTGCAGCACGACATCGCCAACGACAATGACAGCCGGCGGCTGAAAATTCGCCTCGCGCACAATTTGCTCGATCGTAGCAAGCGTGCCGACAACCGTCTGCTGCTCGACCCTCGTTCCCCAGCGCACCAGCGCAACTGGCGTTGTGTCAGGCTTGCCATGCTTCATAAGCTGATCGGCAATATAGCCAATCTTGGCTACGCCCATCAGAAAAATAAGCGTTCCTGTCGCATTCGTTACCTTGTCCCAATAAATCGAGCGATCCAGCTTATCAGGGCTTTCATGTCCCGTTATGATCGAAAGGGAGGATGCAAAATCACGATGCGTAACCGGAATGCCGGCATAAGCAGGCACAGCGATCGCCGAAGTAATGCCCGGCACGATTTCAAAGCCTATGCCGTTTTCCTTAAGCAGACCCGCTTCCTCGCCTACGCGGCCAAAAATCGTCGGATCGCCGCCCTTAAGCCGCGTCACCACCTTGCCTTGCAAAGCAAGGTCCACAAGCAGCTGGTTAATTTCCTCCTGCTTCATCGTGTGGCGGTCGGGAAGCTTGCCTACGTATACTTTCTCGGCGCCCGGCTTCATATGCGCAAGCAGCCTTGGGCTTGCCAAGCGGTCATAGACGACAACATCGCTTTTCTTCAAATATTCCAAGCCGCGCAGCGTAATCAGCTTGGCGTCACCCGGACCCGCGCCAACCAAATAAACGATACCTTTCCCCATCACTACGATCCCCCGATTTCCGCTAAAATGCGGTCCGCTCCTCTTGCTATGAGCGCTGCGGCCACTTCCTTGCCCAGCACCTCTGGATCGCTGCCTGTCTTGATTTCCTTCAGCAGCACTGCTCCATCCGCCGATCCTACAATACCCGTCAGCGCAAGCTCAGCGCCTTCCAGCGTGCCGTCTGCACCTTTACGCACAACCGCATGGGCGCCAATCGGAATTTGGCAGCCGCCATTGAGCGCGCCGAGAAAGCTCCGCTCGGCCCGGACCGCATAAGCGGTTTCGCTGTCATTAAATAAATCAAGCAGCTCACGAATCTGCCTGTCATTTTCCCGGCATTCAATGCCAAGCGCGCCTTGCCCAACAGCTGGGACAGACACCTCTTCCGGCAAAAAGGCAGATATGCGGTTTCCCCAGCCCATTCTGCTGAGCCCGGCTGCGGCCAAAACGATCGCATCGAAGCCTTCCGTCTCCAGCTTGCGAATCCGGGAATCAATGTTGCCTCTAATGGATTCCACGACTAGGTCAGGGCGCAGGTTTTTGAGCTGGGAGGAGCGGCGCAGGCTGCTCGTTCCTACTTTTGCGCCTTGCGGCAAATCAGCCAGGCTTTCGCCCTGCTTCATAATGAGGCAATCCCGCGGATCAACGCGCTTTGGTATCGCACCATTCATTAATCCCTCAGGAAGCTCGTACGGCATATCCTTCATGCTGTGAACCGCCATATCGATTTCGCCATCCAGCAGCGCTTGCTCGATTTCCTTGACGAATAATCCTTTACCGCCAACCTTCGATAAAGTCACATCCAGAATTTGATCGCCTTTTGTGACGATTTTTCGAATTTCAAACGAATAGTCAAAGCCATGCTGCTCGCTGATTCGTTTCAGCTCGTCAATCACTTGTCCCGTTTGCGTAAGCGCGAGTGCGCTTTGGCGGGTTCCGACGATAATGGTACGCTTGTCCTTCATATTTGCTGCCATTTATGTATTCCTCCTGTCAGTTGCTGCGATGAGCCGCTCAATCCAAACGTCTATATCGCCGTCTTCCTCGCTTTGTCTTGGAGCTTCGCACGCCGCAAGCTTCAGTACTTCGCTGCGCAGCCTGCGGTCGCCAATGGTGAGCTTCACCCGTTCGCGAAGCTCTTTCAGCCTAGCTGTGCTGCCGATATATTCCTGACCATACTGCCGCGCCAGCTCCTCCCGAATACGCGAGGACAATGCCGGGCTAGCCCCGGATGCTGACACGGCAACGACCAGCTCGCCGCGCCGCACAACCGACGGATTAATAAAAGTTCCAGCCGCAGCCTCATCTGCCCGATTAACCCAAATGCCCGCCTGCTCGCCATCCAGCGCGATTTGGCGATTCAGCTCCGCCTGATCAGTAGCGGCAAATACCAGCCGCGCCGCCTTCGCGTCCCCGCTCGCATAAGCTCTTGCCTTTGTCTCGATGTGGCCGCCACGCGCAAGCTCCTCTATCCGCGGAGTGAAATCAAGCGCAATGACCGTCACCTGATCGGCTCCCGCTTCAAGCAGCCCTAGCACCTTGCGCTCGGCAATCGGGCCGCCGCCGACCACGATGCAGCGGCACCCCTGAAGCTTTAGCATGACCGGATAGTAGCCGTTCATAAACCTCACCTAACTTCTAATGAAAATTAGATACATAGCTTGCCAGCAAATTGAGAACTAGAAAGCTGAACGCCACAATATGCAGCTTCGCAAGCTGTGTGCTCGTTCGATTAAGCAGCGACCGGTTTACAACAAAAATAATATATACAATTAGAGCGAGGAAAGAAGTAATGACTTTCCAATCCAGCAGCAGCATCGAACGCCCCTCAATGAGCAGCAGCGTCACGGCAAGCGACAACGACAACGCCAGCAGCGGTACGCCGATAATGACAGCGCGATCAGAATATCGCTCAATTTTATCAAGGCTTGGGAGCCTTCTTACATATTTGGACCAGCGTTTCTCCTTCAGCTCCCGATGCAGGAAAATGTACATCCCGGCGAAAATAACGCCTATCGTCAGCGACACATAGGAAACAAGCACGAGGCTAATATGCACAATCAGCAGCTCTCTTGCTGTTGTGGAAATCGCAAACATCGCCTCATTGCCCGGCTTGCTGTAAAGATTAAGCGCCAGCACGGAAAATCCAACGACGTTTACGAGAAATACAATAAACTCTATTTTGAAAAAACGGCTGATTACAAGCGATATAGAGACCAAGAGCCAGCAAAAACCTAGCCAATATTCAAAGGTTGATATCGTCGCCACTTCAAAATGCGACACAATTCGCGAAATGAGAAACAACGTCTGTAATATCCATACAAAAATAAGTAGCCCTGTACCCATCCGTTTCGCTCTCCGGCTTGCGTCCATAAAATCGGAGAAATAAAACAGAAGGCTCAGGGCGTATACGTAAAGTATCGCGTCATACAACCAGTTTAGCGTTGCCATAAATGCCTCCACATCGCCGCCCTATGCGTCTGTCAAGAGCGTGCTTCTACCGAAGGGCAGAAGCCAATGCTGCCGTAGCTGCAGGTGATTGCACAATTTTCATTTTTGCTGCAGCCGCCTCGGCAGCTTCCGCTTTAAGCTCAGCTTGCTGCGACTTGTCCAATTGCTCTTCCAGTGCAAAAAGCTTTACAAACATGTCCATCGCTTCGTCAGCACGTCTTTCTCCGGCCATTTCCTTGATCCGCAAAATAGGGTCCTGCATCATTTGATTGACAATGCTCTTCGTCAGCTTTCTGATTACTTTAAGCTCATGCTCGTCCAGATCCGGGAGCTTGTTCGTCAAGCTGTTGAACGTCTCCTCATGAATCTCTGCCGCTTTCGTCTGCAGCGCCCGAATAAGCGGCACGACTCCCAGCGTTTTGTACCATTGCTCAAACAGATCCATTTCCTGAGCGATCATCGTTTCGATTTTGGCGGCTTCCTTGCGGCGCTGTTCCAAGTTACTTTCCACAATGCCCTCCAAGTCGTCGATGTCATACAAAAAGACGTTGTCCACCGCGGCAATCGTTGGATCAAGATCCCTTGGGACCGCGATATCAATCATGAACAGCGGCTTTGATCTCCGGCGCTGCATGGCGCTTGCGACGACCTGACGCGTAAGCACGAAGTTGTCAGCTCCCGTCGAGCTAATGACAATATCAGCTTCATGCAGCCTAATCGCCGCTTCGTCCATCGAGCAAGCTATTCCGTTAAACTTGTCCGCTAATTGAACGGCACGTTCATACGTCCGGTTCACGACGATAACCCGGTCAGCCCCATTCGCATACAGATGCTTCGCTGTCAGCTCGCCCGTCTCGCCAGCCCCAATCAGCATGACCGTCTTTTTGGAAAATTGGCCGAATATACGCTTGCCCAGCTCAACGGCAGCATAGCTGACCGATACGGCAGATTCGCCAATCGTCGTCTCCGAATGCGCCCGCTTTGCCATCGTAATCGCCTGCTTAAACAGCGTATTGAACAGCGTTCCCGTCGTTCTTTGCTGCTGGGCTAGCGCGAAAGCATCCTTCACTTGTCCGAGAATTTGCGTCTCGCCGATAATCATGGAATCCAAACCGCTTGCAACGCGGAATAAATGCTCAATCGCCTTCTCATCCTCGTACATATATAAATGATTCGTAAATTCTTTCCTTGGCAGGTTGAACCATTGCTCCATAAAGCTGCGGATATAATGCCCGCACAAATGATGCCTGTCCACCACCGCATACAATTCTGTCCGATTGCAGGTCGCTACAATGACACATTCCATAATGCTGTCTGTATTCATAAGCTGTTTGACAGCTTCTGGCAGCTCTTTTTCCGAAAACGCAAAACGTTCTCTCACTTCTACTGGAGCTGTACGGTAGTTAAGACCTACTGTAATAATGTGCATATGTGTCACCTGCCTCCCTTATCAAATTGCCGCGTCTCATTCTTTCTACGCCATTATAGCACAGTTCGACATTCATACTTCCTTCATTTATGAATAAAGTTTGAACCACAAATCCATTATTCCCTAATCATACAAAGAAATAACCATGGAAGCTTCCATGGTTATTTCTGTATCATACATGTGAGAGCTTAAACGAGCTCGATTTGTTTCATTTTCGGTTCTTCAACTTGCAATTCGCCCATACCGCGTATCAGCTTCTTTGCATGAGTTGTTGTTGGCTTCAGCACAGCAATCATATAATCGATAGCCACCTGTGGATCCACGGTTTCACCGCAAGTATAACAATCAAGCGCGGCGAATCCTCTCTCAGGATACGTGTGAATAGAGAGGTGACTCTCTGACAGCAACACGAGTACGGTTGCTCCTTGAGGCTCAAATTGTTTGGATTGCACCGACATTACAGTAGCGCCACAGCTTTCAGCAGCCTCCACCATTTGGGCTTGCAAAAATTCAGCGTTGTTCAGTAGATCGAAATCTACTCCCCAAGTATCAACAGCAACGTGTCTTCCGAAAGTTGAGTATTCCATCTTCCGGTTCCCCCTTCCTAGGAATAAAATGTTTAAAAATTTCATCCGCTAGGACCTACGTCATTCACTTCCCGAGGGAATAATCTCTCGCAACATAACCATGTCCTGAGTGAATCCTGGTTCCTATTATTGTGTTAAACGATGTTTTCAACGAGATTAAAAATAACATCTATCCGTCAGAATTGCAACCTTTTTTTTCAGCCGGCCATATTATTTTTTGCATCCTGCGGACTGAATACGGAAATATGGTCGACCTTTCCGGTTGCTTTCGGGATAATGAATTTGAGCTGGTATTGATCGTTCACCTTGTACACATAAATCTGATCGTCGCCATTCGTCGCTGTTTCATCGGCTTTGCCCAGTGACTTCTCAATATCAATGTAAGACAATTGCTGCAAATTGGCCGCGTAGGAACGCATATCGAACACCTTCATGCCTTTGTTGAAGCCAATCGTAACGCCCCGTTTTGTATAGGCTGCGTAAATCCCTTTTCCCGCTGCCTCCGTGCTGTCAGCCTTGCCCCAATCCTGCTCAATCTCGTCGAACAGCGCAATATGCGCTGCGTATTTCACCTCGGGAATTTTACCTTCCTTCGCCAAATCAACAAGCTGGCCTATGCTGGGTGTTTCGCTCGCTTGCCCTGCATGTGCCGTCTGACCTGCTTGTCCAGCATCAGTTGAGCTTGCCGGCGCTGTTTCCTGACCGTTAGCGGATGTTTCCTGGCTATCTGGTGTTTGTCCAGCTTGCTGCTGGCCATCAGGCGTGCTGCTTTGAACAGCAGAGGTAGCTGCAGGCGCAGTATTCCCCGCTCCGCTGCAAGCAGCCAGCAGCAGCATAAAAGCGGCTGCCGCCATACAGGCAAACGATTTGAATGCTGTTGTTTTTATCATGCTGTATACCTCCAGATTCACGTGAAGCTCCTGCTTCTTTTACTTGTAAAAGATTGTCCTTCGTTATTATGGACTGCTTCTAACCGTTAAATGTTGCAGTATGCAGTCAAAACTAAAATTTACCACTTCATTGTTCTGCCTCAAGCAGCACTTCTTGAAAATAAAAAAAAGAAACCGCAGCAGCGATTCCTATAAGCTTATGTTTACTGTCTGTATGCCATGCATCATTACGCCTCAAGCACAAACAGCTTCTGCGTATGCGAGGCCAAACGCTCATCAATTGCGGCGATTTCAGTTTGATTTTTCGTCTGATTCCGAAGATCAAGCAGCTCGTTAATAGCATTATTCACCATCGAAATCTCGCGTTCAATCAAACGGCTGCGGAATACCCGCTCCAGTTGCCCGATCGTATCCTTGTATTCGAACACAACACGTGCGCCGCTCTTCGTTGTTTCAACGATTTTACGAACGGCTCCCTGTATATAGTGGTAGGTCATTGTATAATGGCTGTAAATGCGATTAACAACGGCGTCCCCATGGAAAGCTGAAACAGCTTTGCGCATAGCATTGGTTAGCTTCTGGTGTACAAGGCGGCAGGTGAGCACACAAACGTAACGGTCTTGTTGACGCTCAAAGATCAGTCTGATCTCTTCCCTCCCTGCTACGTCTTCGAGAACCAGCTCCTGATTGCCGTTATCGAGCACCATCACTTGTAGGTGAAGCTGCTGATCATCAAAAAAACGGACAAATTGGGTCATCTCTTCATTCGTTAACTGCAGTTTGGCATTTACATACTCTGTGGCTAGCCGCTGAGCCATAAAAATCTCCTCAATTCTTTAAACTTGCAATTGGATGCTACAATCAATTCTATTCTTCTATACCCGCTTTACGTAAATTTGAAACGAATCCATCTAATGACCATTCGCCCTTTCACGCTTGCTTACCTATATTATACGTGATTGCATCCATTTATTCCTGCCGCTCAGTGCCGAAATTCTCGCATATTTCAGAAAAAACGGGAAAATTATGCGAGGAGCCCCACATATCTTCCTGTATTCTCTTTCTTATGTGAAAAGTTGCCGCACTTGCTCCCTTATGTGGATATCGTCTCCGTAATAACGCTCCATAATTCATCGCGGCCTTGGCCGGTCTCCGAGGAATAGAGCACCACTTTATCACGAGGGTCAGCTTGCAGCGTCGTCTTAATCATTTTAATATGCTTGTCCCATTTGCCTTTAGGGATTTTGTCCGCTTTCGTTGCAACAATGCAGGTTGGAATATTGTAATGTTTGAGCCAATTGTACATAAGCTGGTCATCCTTCGACGGCTCATGGCGAATATCGATAATAAGCAGTTGCAGCTTAAGCTCCTTGCGATCGCGAATGTACCTTTCAATCATTTGACCAAAAGCTTCGCGCTGGGTTTTGGAAACTTTGGCATAGCCATAACCCGGGAAATCGACAAAATAGATGCTGTCATTAACTCGGTAATAATTAAGCTGCTGGGTTTTGCCAGGCTGCGAGCTTGTTCTTGCCAAGTTTTTACGCATAATCATTTTATTTATTAATGAGGACTTCCCGACATTCGAACGCCCTGCCAGAGCAATCTCTGGCAAGGCATCCTCCGGGTATTGGTGCGGCTGAACCGCGCTTATAATAAAATCTGCTTGTGTAATCTTCATAATATAGGTGTTCCTGCTTTCTCTTCTGTGTTGGCCGGAAGCAGCGCATGCAGGAGGACTTCATCAATATGCCCAACCGGGACAAACGTTATCTCGCTCCGCACACTGTCTGGAATGTCGCGCAGATCGCGTTCATTATCCTTCGGCAGCAATATTTTCTTAATGCCTGCCCGGTGGGCGGCAAGCGATTTCTCCTTGAGTCCGCCGATTGGCAGTACGCGTCCGCGTAGCGTGATTTCCCCTGTCATCGCGACCTCTTTGGACACATAACGTCCAGTCAAAGCCGAAATAAGCGCAGTGGCTATCGTGATGCCTGCAGACGGTCCATCCTTCGGAATCGCACCTTCCGGAATGTGAATATGAATATCGTTTTTCTCATGGAACTGCGGGTCGATGCCAAGCTCCAGCGCCTTCGAACGCGTATAGCTGAACGCAGCCTGCGCCGATTCCTTCATGACATCTCCAAGCTGCCCCGTGAGCGTCAGCTTTCCGCTGCCCGGCATAACGGTCACCTCAATAACGAGCGTATCGCCGCCAACCTCCGTCCAGGCGAGGCCTGTAACGGCACCGATCTGATTTTCGGCCTCAGCCATGCCGTAGCGGAATTTCGCAGGTCCTAGCCATTCCTTCAGCAGCTCCAGATCAACGTTGAGAGTCTTCACCTCGGCAGGCTGCACTAACTCTGCTGAACGTTGCTCAGGCTGCTCGCCAGCCGCTTGCTGCTTCTCCAATCGGCCCGATACGGATGCCGTGTCTTCGCCTTCGCCAAATGCCGCTTCCAGCATATTCAGAGCTGGCTCATCCTGCTCAGCAGCTTCCTCTGCCTTAATCGGAACCGTGCCCGATGCAACAATTTGCTTCGCTGCCTTGCGGCAAATCGCAGCCATTTGCTGCTCCAAATTCCGCACGCCGGATTCGCGCGTATAATCGCGGATAAGCTGAAGCAACGTTTCCTCGCTCACATGCAGCTGCTCATCTGTAAGGCCATGCTCCCGCTTCTGCTTTGGCAGCAAATAACGCTCAGCGATTTTCAGCTTCTCAAGCTCGGTATATCCGGGAATGTACAGCACTTCCATCCGGTCCAGAAGAGGACGCGGAATGTTATGCATTGCATTCGCCGTCGTTACGAACATGACGCTCGACAAGTCGAATGGAACCTCAACAAAATGATCGCTAAACGTATTATTTTGCTCAGGGTCCAGCACCTCAAGCAATGCGGAGGCCGGATCGCCGCGGAAATCCATTGCCATCTTGTCGATTTCATCGAGCAGAAATACCGGGTTGCTTGAACCGGCCGTCTTCATGCCTTGAATAATGCGCCCTGGCATAGCACCCACGTATGTACGGCGATGCCCGCGAATTTCTGCTTCGTCCCGCACCCCGCCAAGCGATATGCGAACGAATTTGCGCCCGAGCGACTTCGCGATGGACCGGGCGAGCGACGTTTTACCAACGCCTGGAGGGCCGACTAGACACAGAATCGGTCCTTTAAGCTTTTTCACAAGCTGCTGGACCGCAAGGTATTCCAGTACCCGCTCCTTCGGTTTTTCAAGCCCGTAATGATCCTGATTGAGAATGTCTTCCGCCTTGGATAGACTGAGATCATCTTCAGTCTCCTTGTTCCATGGCAACGATAAGAGCCAATCGATATAATTGCGTATAACGCCGCCTTCAGCCGAGGTGGTCGGCATTTTTTCCAGACGGTCAATTTCTTTCTCAATCTTTTCTTTCACTTGGTCAGGTACGCCGGCCTGCTCCAGCTGGCTGCGCAGCTCCTCAACCTCGCCGGCGCGTCCTTCCTTCTCGCCAAGCTCCTTCTGGATCGCTTTCATCTGTTCGCGCAAATAATATTCCTTCTGCGTTTTCTCCATCTGCTTCTTGACGCGCTGGCTGATTTTGCGTTCCAGCTCCAGCACTTCCCGCTCATTGTTCAAAATATCGAGCAGACGCTCAAGCCGCTGACGGACATCGATCGTCTCCAAAATATCCTGCTTGTCTTTAATCTTGAGCGGCAGATGGCTCGTAATGACATCGGCCAAACGCCCTGGATCATCGATATCCGAGACCGCAGCATGCGTCTCTGGCGTAATTTTTTTGGACAAGGAAGTATAATGCTCGAATTGGCTGAGCACCGAGCGCATGAGCGCATCAACCTCAGGGTCGGTCGTCTCCTCTTCCGGAAATTCCTTAACCATAACCTCATAAAATTCTTCAGTCGGCAAATAATCCATAATTTCCGCGCGCAGGACGCCTTCCACCAGCACGCGGATCGTTCCGTTAGGCAGCTTAAGCATCTGCCGTACCTTCGCAATCGTACCGACTCTGTAAATATCTTCCTCAGTCGGCTCCTCTATGTTCACTTCCGATTGCGAGCAAAGCAATATCATATGATCGTCAACCATCGCGCGCTCTAGCGCGCGAACCGATTTGTCCCTACCCACATCAAGGTGTAGCACCATGCTGGGATATACCAGTAGCCCCCTGAGCGGAAGCAAGGGCAGCCGACGGTTTTTCGTTTTTCCGGGTCCCACACCAGCACCTCCAAAAGTTCAAGTCTCCCTTATTTTATCATTCTGCGGAATCAGCCTGCAAATAGGGAACAGCCGCCCCCATATACCGTTCGTTTGGAACGTGGTTTTCCACTTCGCTTACGATCGTATTTCCTAGAGGGAACACCAGATTAAATACCTCATCTACACGTTCCACAGGAATGACCTTCAAACCTTTCAGATCAGCAAAAATGGCCTGCCAGTTTTCACGCGGAATAATGACCGTATCTGCCCCTGCCTGAAAAGCTGCCTCCACCTTCGCCAGCACGCCGCCTACAGGCTTGACGTCGCCATGGATGCCGACTTCCCCGGTCATCGCCAGCTTGTTGTCGATGGTCTCGTTTTTGATCGCTGAAGCAATTGCCGTCGCCATTGCAACCCCGGCAGACGGGCCATCAATTGGCGTTCCGCCTGGGAAGTTGATATGCAAGTCATAATCCTGTGGATTCAGACCATACCGGCGCAGCATCGTCAGGACGTTTTCGACAGAGCCTTTCGCCATGCTTTTGCGGCGCAGCGTACGCGAGCCTCCGCCAAGCTCTTCCTCCTCGACCACTCCAGTAATCGTATATTGCCCTTTGCCGCTGGCGGCCGGAATAGCACTGACCTCCACTTCGAGCAGCATGCCCATATTCGGGCCATAGACAGCAAGGCCGTTGACAACGCCCACTTGCGGCGCCTCCGGCACCTTGCGCTCTGGACGCGGCGGAATTTGGCTGCTGTTCACAACCCATTCTACATCGGCTGCTGTAATGCGATCCCGTTTCTCGGACAAAGCAACACCTGCGGCCAGCTGAATGACGTTTACCGCTTCACGGCCATTTGTCGCATAGCGCTGCACGACCTCTACTGCTTCAGGGCATGGGGAAAATCCAATTTTCCGAATCGCATTTTCTGCAATGGAGGAAATTTCACCCGCAAGCAGCGGACGAAAGAAAATTTCCATGCAGCGCGAGCGAATTGCGGGCGGCAGCTCCTGCGGCGAACGTGTCGTCGCGCCGACAAGACGGAAATCGGCAGGCAGGCCATTTTGAAAAATATCATGGATATACGAAGGAATGTTGACATCCTCGGAATTATAATAGGCGCTCTCCAAATACACTTTGCGATCTTCGAGCACTTTTAACAGCTTATTCATTTGGACGGGATGCAATTCCCCGATTTCGTCAATGAACAAAATACCGCCATGCGCCTTCGTTACAGCGCCAGCCTTCGGCTGAGGGATACCAGCAACGCCCATCGCCCCCGCGCCTTGATATATCGGATCGTGAACGGAACCAATCAAAGGATCCGCAATGCCGCGCTCATCAAATCTCGCAGTAGTTGCATCGATTTCCGTAAACTTCGCTTCAGGCAAAAACGGCGAGGACGCATTTTTCTTTGCTTCCTCCAGCACAACACGAGCAGCCGCTGTTTTCCCGACGCCCGGCGGTCCATAAATAATGACATGCTGCGGATTTGCGCTGCACAGCGCGGCTTTAAGCGCGCGCAGGCCATCCAGCTGGCCAACGATATCCTGCATCGCCTGCGGCCTTGTCTTCTCGGCAAGCGGCTTCGTCAACGAGATGGAACGCAGCTTGCGCAGCTTATCCATTTCCTTGCGGGACTCACGGTCAACTGCAGACCGATTTGTTTTTTGATTGCGCAGCAAATTCCAGAAATACAAACCGATAACCACTGCAAAAAACACTTGAATCAACATCAAAATAATACTTAAATTCATTTGTTACCCGCTCCTCTCAAAGGCACACTCCGGCAATAAAGTTCATAACTGGTAGTATTGCCTCATCAGGAGAAAAATAACCATCTATATAAGCGTAAACGGCGTTGCCTTCCGTTGGCGGCAACGCCCGTTTTGCTCAGATATAGGAGCTGATTCGAGGTGAACCGGCTATCGCTGTCCATTGGCGGCGCTGCGCGTTTCATTCCGAGAAATATAGAGAAGGTAACGAGCAATGCAATACTTTCCTATATTTTCAAAAAAACCGTGCCGTCGTTCACATGAACAACAGCACGGCCATGTTTATAAGGCAGGCGTATGATGCTTGCGGCCAGGAATTTCTCCTGTTTCTTCAAAAGCTTGAACGATAATATCAATTTCCTTCTTCAGCTCATTCAGCAGCTCAGCCTCCGGAACTTTGCGAACCAGCTCTCCGTAACGGAATAGCATCCCTTCGCCTCTAGCTCCTGCAATACCGATATCTGCTTCACGCGCTTCACCAGGTCCATTGACGGCACAGCCAAGTACTGACACCTTGATCGGCACCTTGATTTTCGAAATATATTCCTCAACCTCATTGGCGATCGTGAACAAATCAATATCAAGCCGTCCGCAAGTTGGACAGGAAACGAGCGTTGCCGCATTCGTAATAAGCCCAAACGTTTTCAGCAGCTCGCGAGCTACCTTTACTTCTTCTACCGGGTCAGCACTTAGACTAATACGCAGCGTATTGCCGATGCCAAGCGTCAGCAGCGCGCCAATGCCGGCAGCACTTTTGATCGTGCCCGTATGCAGCGTGCCTGCTTCTGTAATGCCAAGGTGTAGCGGGTAACGGATCTTCTCCGCAGCCATCTTGTAAGCAGCAATAGCCATCGGAACGTCAGAAGCTTTGAGCGACACAATAATATCGTGGAAATCCAGCTCCTCCAAAATGCCAATGTGGAACAAAGCGCTCTCCACCATTGCTTCAGGCGTCGGATAGCCGTATTTCTCCAGCAAATGATTTTCTAAGGAGCCCGCATTTACACCGATGCGAATCGGAATGCCTTTTTCCTTGCAAGCTTTCACGACCGCTTCAACACGCTCGCGGCGGCCGATATTGCCGGGATTGATTCTAACCTTGTCAATGCCGTTTTCAATTGCAGCAAGCGCGAGCCTATAATCAAAATGGATATCGGCAACAAGAGGAATATGAATCCGCTTCTTTATTTCCTTAATCGCTTCCGCCGCTTCCTTATTGTTGACGGTCACGCGAACGACCTGACAGCCCGCTTCCTCGAGCCGAAGTATTTCCGCAACAGTTGCCTCTACGTCTGCCGTTTTGGTCGTGCACATACTTTGAATGATGACTTCGTCGCTGCCGCCAATCGTCAAGTTGCCGACTTTGACAGGCACCGTATCTTTACGTGTGTACATACAGTGATCTCTCCCATGAACGTCAAAGTCCACCCTCTTGATGCGAGCTATGAAGCCGCCCAGCGGGTGGAACAGTGACGGTGATGAATATTATTTAGGCGCTTTCTTCCTTCTTCTTGCCCTTCTTCGCAGTCAGCTCAGGCATAATTTTATCCCGAACAGCCTGCTCCGTAACGAGGCAAGTGTTGACATCATCGCGCGATGGAATTTCATACATCACATCAAGCATAATGCCCTCAATAATGGCACGAAGGCCGCGGGCACCCGTATTGCGCTTGATTGCTTCCTTAGCGATCGCTTCCAAAGCGCCTTCTTCGAAGTCCAATTTTACATTGTCCATCTCCAGCAGCTTCTGGTATTGCTTCACGAGCGCATTTTTAGGTTCGGACAAAATCCGTACCAAAGCCGGCTCATCAAGCGGCTCCAAAGTCGAGATAACAGGCAGACGGCCGACAAACTCGGGGATAAGGCCGAATTTGAGCAAATCTTCCGGCAATACCATCGACAAGTATTCGCCTGCTTTCAAATCCTTCTGTACTTCGCCAGTAGAATTGAAGCCGATCACTTTTTTGCCGATACGACGTTTGATCAGCTGCTCCAGGCCATCGAAGGCACCGCCGCAAATAAACAAAATGTTCGTCGTATCAATTTGGATGAACTCTTGATGTGGATGCTTGCGTCCGCCTTGTGGCGGTACAGAGGCAACCGTGCCTTCAAGAATTTTCAGCAGGGCTTGCTGAACGCCTTCACCCGATACATCGCGTGTAATTGAAGGGTTCTCGGATTTACGAGCAACCTTATCAATTTCGTCGATATAAATAATGCCGCGCTCCGCTTTCTCAACGTCATAATCTGCCGCCTGAATAAGCTTGAGCAAGATGTTCTCAACGTCCTCGCCCACATAACCCGCTTCAGTAAGCGAGGTTGCATCAGCAATTGCGAAAGGAACGTTCAAAATTTTAGCCATCGTCTGCGCCAACAGCGTTTTACCCGAGCCTGTTGGGCCAACGAGCAAAATGTTACTCTTTTGCAGTTCAACGTCTTCGATTTTGCTTTGAGAATTTACACGCTTGTAGTGGTTGTAAACAGCAACTGCAAGCGACTTTTTAGCAAATTCCTGTCCGATTACATAGGAATCAAGAATACCGCGAATATCTTGCGGCTTCGGAATGTCTTTCAGGTCCAGCTCTTCTTCATGACCTAGCTCTTCCTCTACAATCTCCGTGCAGAGCTCGATACATTCATCGCATATATAGACGCCGGGACCGGCAACCAATTTACGCACTTGCTCCTGCGATTTGCCGCAGAATGAGCATTTCAACTGGCCCTTCTCATCGTTGAATTTAAACATGGAATCACCCCTTCATCAAAATCTTATATCGGCGTGGTAATAACCTTGTCGATCAAGCCGTATTCCAACGCTTCCTGCGCACTAAGAAAATAATCGCGATCTGTATCGCGGTCGATTTTATCATAGGGCTGACCTGTACGCTCCACATAAATATTATTCAGCTTATGCTTCGTTTTAAGAATCCAGTCGGCATGAATTTTAATATCCGTAGCCTGACCTCTTACGCCGCCAAGCGGCTGATGAATCATAACTTCGCTGTTAGGCAGCGCAAAACGCTTGCCCTTGGCTCCCGCTGTCAACAGAAGGGAACCCATGCTCGCAGCCATACCTACACAAATCGTAGACACGTCCGGCTTAATATATTGCATCGTATCAAAAATGCCCATGCCAGCCGTTACAGAACCGCCAGGGGAATTGATGTACAGATGGATGTCTTTCTCAGGATCGTCGGCCGTTAGAAAAAGCAGCTGTGCAATGATGGAGTTTGCTACATCATCATCAATCGCACTTCCGAGAAAAATAATTCTGTCCTTGAGCAAACGCGAGTAAATATCGTAAGACCTCTCCCCGCGATTCGTTTGTTCGACTACGATAGGTACCAGATTCATCCGACCAACCTCTTTTCGTTTATGGCTTAATTTCTTGGCTTTATTGTAACACGCCAAAAGCTCACTGTCATTTTTCACTACTACCTTATGCGAACGGCGATGCTTGATATGTACGGAGAACTGCCCCGCGCTTGGTTGTACCATTATGTAGTTTGAAAATAAGGCACGTGGGTAGACGTGCCTTATTCTCAGGTTAATGCTTATATTCAGTTAATTGATTAAGCTTCCTGAGCCGCTTCAACGATCTTGCTGTTGTCATTCAGGAACTTGATTGTTTTGCGAAGTTGAACATCTTGCTTCAGGCTGTCGATGTTGCCGTTCTTCGTGAAAAGTTCACGAAGCTCTTCAACTGGACGGTTGTAAGAAGTCGACAGTGTTTCAAGCTCAGCTGTCAAATCCTCGTCTGTAATCTCGATGTTTTCTGCTTTAGCAATCGCTTCAAGAACCAGGTTGTTGCGAACGCGTTTAGCTGCATCGCCTGCCATTTGCTCACGAAGCACGGACTCGTCTTGGCCAGAGAACTGGTAGTACAGGTCCAGCGTCATGCCTTGCATGCGAAGACGGTTTTCGAAATCGCGAAGCATGAAATCCACTTCCGTATCAACCATTGGCTGTGGAATTTCTACTTGCGCAGCTTCGCTTGCTTTTTCAACGAGTTGAACTTCAAGCAATTGCTCTGCATCTTTAGCTTTCTTTTCTTTCAGCTTGCCAGCAAGATCTTGCTTGTACTCTTCAAGCGTATCAAATTCGCTGACATCTTTAGCGAACTCATCATCAAGAGCAGGCAGGCTTTTGCGTTTGATTTCGTGCAGCTTCACCTTGAAAATCGCTTGCTTACCAGCAAGGTTCTCAGCGTGGTACGCTTCCGGGAAAGTTACTTCAACATCTTTGAAGTCGCCGATTTGCATGCCAACGACTTGATCTTCAAAGCCTGGAATGAACGAATTCGAGCCTAGCTCAAGCGAATAGCCTTCGCTTTTGCCGCCTTCGAACTGCTCGCCATCTACATAACCATCAAAATCAATGACAGTTGTATCGCCGTTCTCAGCTGGACCTTCTTCAAGAACAGTCAGCTCAGCATGACGTTGCTGCAGGCGTTCCAGTTCAGCAGCGATTTCTTCTTCGCTAACTTCTGTGCTTGCAGCTGTAACTTCAAGGCCTTTGTACTCGCCAAGCTCAACTTCTGGCTTAACGATAACTTTAGCTTTGAATTTGAACGTTTGGCCTTTGCCAAATTGTTCAACATCGATTTCAGGACGGTCAACCGGCTGAAGATCGTTTTCTTCGATTGCGTTTGTGTAAGCTTCAGGCAGCAAAATGTCGATTGCATCCTGATAGAGGCTCTCTACGCCAAAGCGCGATTCGAACATGCCCCGTGGAACTTTACCTTTGCGGAATCCAGGAACGTTAACCTTTTGAACGACTTTCTTAAACGCCTCATCCAGTGCTACTGCTACTTTCTCAGCACCAACCTCAACATCGATGGATACGATGTTCTTGTCTATTTTTTCCCAAGTTGCTTTCATTTTATGCTTTCCCCTCCAAAAATACGCATACATCCGTAGATTTCACGTTTCATAAACCATTCTATTATAATAGTATTGAGCTTTTTAATCAAGGCTCGGGATCTTCATCCCCTGGCTGCGGTACAACGGCTACCTGACGAAGCGTCCGGCAAGCCTGTTCGTAACGGAATCTAAGTGCTTCTGTAATGCCGTATGTATCTCGAATATCATCATCATTGACGGTGCCATATACGGTAATTAACAAAGTCTGGTGCAGCGCTCCTGCGTAGCAATCCACCGTCTCCTCATCATCCCGCAGCATCCAAGTGTAAGCGGTCGTGCCGTATAAAAATTGCAAGCTATCTTTCCACAACTCTCTTGCAAAATGTGGAAGCGATGGATCATCCGCCTCCGTAATGCTTTCCACGCGCTCCAAAATGCGATTGACGGGCTGCGGGAAATCATCCATTGCAAGCGGCGTTGCCTCAATCTCCAGCTCTACTTGCTCGCCTAGCCGTTCCATAACGAGCCGTCCGGTCGCTCCTCGCTTGCGCAAGCACTGCAGCGCCTTGAACTGCACGATAGGATGAACGTCTGACGCCGTAGTGAGCCACTGTGAAATGATGTCATCCACCTCGGTTGCCCGAATGAATACCGCCCGCTCCAGCGCCAAAATCTGCTGATCAATCATCGGGTGATGCTTCATAATGTAGAGCACCTGTTTCACATAGCCTTCATCCTGTTCAGCAGGATTGAGCAGATCTTCACGTATCGCTTGCTCATCCGCTTCCTGCTCTGCTGGATTCATAGCGTCCTCTTCGCCTGGCACGCGATATTCCGGAAAAGCCATGTCGAGCCAGGAAAGCAAGCTTTCCCATTCCTCATAGTGGCGCTCGTCCTCGCCTTTGCAGGAAAGCAGGAACTGCAGCAGCCGCTTGGCTTCACCGTATTGCTCGGCTTCAAGCATCCGGGTCAATTGAATTTGATACTGATCCAACATTCGCGGGAACAAATACACGTTTTTTCCTGTGCCTTCATTATGCGAGTCATTGGGAGTTGTAATGGTACCACCACCTTGTCGGTCAAACTCCAGCTTCGTCTGTCCATTGCTTGCGATAGATTATACCATGGAAGCGGGCAATATAAAAATATACGTTTATCCGGCAGCATAATTTCAAAAAAAGCTTGCCCTGCCCATTGAAAATGTGTATATTAATTCATGTGGCTTTTTTACCCAACTGATTTCAAACCGAAACATGAAATTGCCTATTGCGTAAATGCAGGCCGCCATGCTATACTCATTCTTACGTGTCCCAGTAGCTCAGCTGGATAGAGCAACGCCCTTCTAAGGCGTCGGTCGGGAGTTCGAATCTCTCCTGGGACGTTTCCAGAAAAAAGAAGAACCATTTTAATAAATCTAAAAATGCCCACAAACGCTGTTATATCAACGTTTGTGGGCATTTTTGTTTAATTATCTATTGGTGAAGAATCCGCTTGAAAACGATTGGTTTTGAAATCGTTTTACACATTTTTTACACACGATATTTCAAGAATGAATGCGTTCGGTATACCATTTTCTTCATTTAATAAAATCCCAATCGCTTGGGATTTTATTTTGTAAGATCGACGCGCTTATTCGCTCCATCCCATTTCACTTTAGCGCCTAACGCCTCCGACACAGGGCGAACAGGGACGTATACAATCCCTGCTTTGCTGTCATACAATCCATCCGCTATTTGTTTCCCTCCCACGTACACTGATGCCTTATCCATTGCCTCGTCCTCCTTCATTTCTGCTTCCACACGATTTTTGAAGTTTGTCCAGCCTGCCCACTTGCCGTCGTCATACATCAGGCGCGGGCAAATCTTGCCGGACCAGTCGTAATGGCGACGCAGTCGGTCTACACCCCATCCGCGCTGCTTAAGCATGTCAGCTACCAGCTCGACGGCGTTATCAAGTACCTTGCTATAATCGCCACTCTCGCATAACTCAATTCCTATACTTGTACGGTTGCCGCTTCCTGCCTTGCTGCCGTCTCCGCTGTGCCACGCGTTTTCGGACAATGGTAGGCACTCTATTGCTCCCAATTGATCCACAACGATATGGTAGGAAGCCTCTCGCCCATTAGTCGGATTAGTAAGCCATGCACGCTCATTTGCTGCCGTGCTGGACTCGTTACCCGTGTTATGGATGGTAATAGTTGTCGCTGTCATCGGCAGCGCAGGACGGCGATTACATGCCGTCCCTTTCGGTATGTGATTAATCGTGTATTTAATCATTTAGAACCCCTCCTTCAGTATTTGCCCCACGCTGCGATGCGCGATCAATTTTTGCCTTTAGCTCTGAACTGATCATTTTCATAACCGGCTCAGGAATCCATTTTCCCCATCCGGCCCGATACGCATTGGCCGTCAACGACTGCCAGGTGTGATAAATCAACCCAATCGTAATCGCGTAGAAAAATAGCCCCGGCATGCTGAGCAGCATGTCGAAAAGGTTAGCAAGTACAGGAAGGGCAAACAGAAAAATCGTTCTTGGAGCTCCTTCGCGTAATCCGTATTCCGAAGAAAAGGTTCCGTCCTTATGCGAAGCTGCAATGCCAGTGATCCAGTCGAGCACAATCACCACAACAAGGAGCAAAATCGGGACCAAACGATCCGGTCCATAAAATACCCCAATCCATGGGGCAAGGAACGCCCCTACTGCTGCCGCCATTGTTTTACCTGGCGTAATGTCTACCGCAAATAATTGTCTGTACATTATTCTCTCTCCTTAAATTTCAAATGGAATAAAAAATGACTCCGCTATATACGGAGTCATTACTGTGAATCTTTTAAACGTGCTTCTGCTTCCTCAATCGTTTTGCCTAGCCACAATTCAATTTCCTTCAATATTTCAAGCTGTCCAGTTCCGTGAAAGATCGATATTCCGATCATGCATTCCTTAATCTCTTCAATCGGATTATCTACGTCTACCGTAAATTCAAGCAACTTCTTTACTTTAGCCATGGTGTACGTTCACCTCCTTTCGGGCAAATTAAAAGAGCGCCCCTATTTCGGAACGCTCTTAATTCAATTCTACAATTTTGAAAGTTTATCTTTAAGTTCTTCAATTTCTCTCTTGTTGTTATCGATGTTACTTTGTGCAGTCGCAATTGTGCGTTTTCTACCTTCTATTTCAGTTTCTATTGACTCTTTATCTGAGCTGTTCGGATTTTCGTTTAAATATTTGGTTCTAACATCAATCGCGTACTGTTGATCAGAAATAACTTTTTCATTCCTAGTGATGTTCTCTTCTAATCTAGCGATTCTTTCATTGATTTTTTCTGCTGTGTTATAAAAAGCATAAGGATCAACTTCCTCATTTGTTGTTCCGCTCTCCAGTTTCACCACCCCTTTACTGTAAGATACATCAAGCCCCACAGTTTCTGTAATGCTGCGCACTGGTGCATAGCTTGTCCCTGCGATAATTACGCCATTGGAAACATTTTTTCCATTAAGGGTGATCTGGATTTCTCCGTCAACTTTTTTTCCTACCAGCGTCCCCGCTGCAAAAGCTGTCCCCGCTGTACTAATTATCGCGCCAACTACGATGCCTGCGACAAATTTCTTCAAATTGAGCCACCTCATTTATGAGTATTTGTCACATTATACCACCTACAACTGTTCGTGGGTATGGGTCCCTGCTGCCGAATAGGTTACGAATCCCGTTACCGCACCTGATGAATCTGTTGTGGCTAGGCGTGTTCCTGAAGGAATACCGTGGTTATGCGCTCCTCCCGAACCGGTAGGTATACCCTTTTGCGCTTTGGTCAAAAAGGCTTCTTGTAGCGTCTGACCTGATGTTCCGTTGACCACACTTGACCACGAAGGCATGATAACGTTATTTGCAGCCAGAGTTATGTTTGCCGCTCCATTTGCAGCATTAATATAAACCCCGTTGTCGCCAAATATTTCAAGATAGCCTAAAAGGGTGTTAATTAATGCCCGTTGAGTCCCCGCCGTTACAAAACGAAAAGCAGGAGCTCCGCCGTAATTTTGAAATAACACATAATTGCTTGCATCAGTGTACACCCCGAACATATTTTCAGTGGTAGACATTACGGACCTTGGAAACTGCCCCTCTACCTTTGTTTGAATGAGAGCCCCCGTTATTACCCCGCCTGTAAGGGTAGCCCCTATAATAGTACCTCCAGTAATTGTTCCGCTGGCCGTGATGTCGCCCTCGAAGCTCCCACCCTTGGCGTGAATCATTCCCGTTATATCTGCCTGTGTGGCGAATAGTTGACCAGCCATATTTACGCGAAACGGCGAGCTCGCAAACGTCTGATGCCCTAAGTGGATACCGTTTTGATTGGCCTTGAAAACATTGTTCCCGATGCCGATTTCAATTTCAATAAAATTGCCGAGCTTTCCATACACTTTTTCAGCGACAAGCCCCGCCGACGTTAACGCTGCATCAGCCGTTACCCCGCCGTCTCTCGTAATATAAATACCGACCGACGACGCTACGACTTGATGCAAGGGATTAACCAGGCTTTGCAGTACAATGCCGCGCTGATCGTAAATGACCTGCGACTTGGAATTGTTTATGTCCGTTATTGCTTGAGCAGCAAATGTTTCAAACGCCGCAGTCCTCACTTTCCCCCCGCTTACTATACTTTCCACGAGTTGCTTGGATTTATTGAAATCCGCAAGAATATCATAATCATCTCGCAAATAGAAATTCGCTAGTTTCACGTCAGGCTGTTTATCGCGATTAAATGGATACTCATTGATTTCCATTACACGGGCTTGTATGCCCTTAATTTGCATTTCTTCATCATACAAAAGAACAGTGTCGCCAATATACGCTTGTTCCTCGTCGGGGTCTATTTTGTGTAAATCAGCCACGCTCACACTAACATCAAGCGCTGGAACCTCCTGTACTCTTAACGACTTACGCGTCGCCAGCAACAGTTCCAGTGGATCTTCGATGTCCTGATCGATGAGTTCGTTATCAAAATATGTGTTTGTTGTATTGCTCCAATAAGCAGCATACGGAGATATCAAGTAATTGACCCTTATTATACCGCCAACGATAGCGCCGGGAATGTCGTTCAATAGCGCGTATTCCTCTGTCGTAAGGTTTGAAGCTGCTAAGCCTATAAACGTCCGGCCATCTTTCATTTGCGAAAACAGGCGCGTTGTGAGCGCTCGGCTTTTATCATTAAAGTGGATGTTAATTATATTTTTGCGAAGCCGGTACTGTAGGCCGCGATCCATGCCTACCGTTTTTTTGACATGGATGACGAAGTTATCCGGCTCGATCTCCGCGCCGTATTTGTCGGAAACATAATTAAGAGCTTCCAATGTGTTCCCGCGCCCGAAGTCCTTCACATCTTTTAAATCAAAGCCAGGATCAACGTTAAATGTGAATTTCCCGTTTGTCGCCGCCGAAATGCTATTGAGCAGCGTCACGATATTAATGCCGTATGCCTCATCGATGTAAGAAGCATAAGGGAATTTGAAATCCGACATTTTGAACATGACATGCATGCAGTCAAACTGCACCATGCGCTTTTTGCCGTCACGTTTACGCGACCTGTCGTTAATGACGTAGAGCTGGCCGCGCTCATCTTTGACATGGCCCTTGGGCTGCACCTTGTCATAATCGTCACTGATCATAGGCAGCGAAAAGCTCAGCTCGTAATCCGAGTTAAGCCGCCGCTTGCGCACGACCTCGATTGCATCCGGCAGTACGCCGACAGTTACAAGGTTTTTATCAAGAACCTGAAGCATTATCTTCACCGCCCGTCACGGCCGCACGGTACAGCTCTGGAATATCCTCCCGTGCTACCCGCTCCATTGATAATAAAAATTGATACAACCTCAGTTTGCGCTCATCCATCGTTTACACCCCCAATTGCAGGCTGGCCAGATCGGCAACAACCTGTTTAAGCTCTGCAAATTCTTGTTCAAGCGTCTTCGTGACTGCTGGCTGTTCCGCTGCCAGTTCCTCGGCCGTCCGCTCGACGATCTCGCCGCCACCCCACCTAAAACGGTATTGGCCGCGCTCATTAATCAATGGCTCATGGAATGCCTGCTGAAAGTGTCGTGGTCCATCCTCCAGCAGCAGTATGTCATTTCCCGCTGGATGCTCGAAGGCAGTAGAAAAGCCGTAGACGATTGTCCCGGCCTCATTGATCCTAATATAGTGATTGTATCCGTCCATGTCGTCCCTCCTTATAGTTCGGCATCAGCGATATAGTGGTAATAGTAATAGCCCGCTGTAGATAGTCCTGTTGACGACACTATCAAAAACCCTTCGGTACCGACGTAGCTAGCTACAGCATTAGCCGTGTCCGTACCCCCGTTTGCCGTCATCCGACTTACGTTACCAGTCTGTGAATACAGGGTAACTGTAGGCGCTGTACGCTTGCTCACTTTAAAAGATGTGCCCCTAACATCGGTCGTACTAAGACCGTTTCCGCCCATCACCATACCGATTAGCGTAGCGCTTCCAGGCACTGCACTGACGCTATAGCTTTTTTCGTAGTATCGCTGACACAGGGCGAGCTCATCTACAAACGATTTAGGCTGGAAAGGTAGCGCTGCGTCACCGCTGCAAACTTGGATTTGGGTTACATCCACATTACCAGCAGCGCCGAATCCCTCAGCAGCTGACGCTCCTGCCCGTGCTGCATATCCAGACCCCCATTGATACATCAGGTTTACGATTAAGTAATCATCGTTATTGGTACCAAATGTTTTTCCTACAAGGGTATTCGTATCAAGGGTTAATGAATACTTGTTCCAATTTGCCGTTAATGTCCAATTGGTACCGTTAATCGTCTCTAGCGCTGAAGGAGTGCCCCCGCTACCATAATATTGTTGGATGTGAAGCCCTATCTTTTTGCCGGGAATGTCTGAGCGCGCCCAGAAGCTAACGGTCACCTTTTTGCTAGCGCCGCACAGATACCTGGTTCCTTGATCTATTTTTTGCCGGAGCCAGTAATAACTCAGGTTGCCTAGACTTGCTCCAGCTCCTCCGAAGATCATCCTGTAAAAATAAAAGCTATCTGCCACAAGTCCAGCTGTCTCTGCTCTTAAATGGGTGATCGCAGGGAACGTCCCACCATCTGACCCGCTGGATACCTGATAACGATCAGCAGTGTATAGCCCGTTACTTGGATTAGCAAACGACGTGCCACGTTGCCATACATCAAAGTTGCCGTTAATAATAGCTTGGCGAGCCATTGATATTGCAGGCAGGTTATCCACGTAAGTCTTATTGGCTACATCATCAGCAGCCGCAGGCGCTGCAACCTTAAATCGATTAGCAGCATCCCTCTTAACAAAAGTCGATGGCGTTGCTGCGCTAGTAGCCCCGGCCATCGCCGCCCTGTCTGCTCCCGGCATTAATCCGCTGTTACCGCCAGATACCGCATCAGGGATAACGTCTGCCCCACCAGTGATATGGCTTGAAGCATGCGCCCCAGGAGTGGCCGTGCCTGTAGCTGTAAAAGTAAGCGTGTCTGTAACCGGATTAGTTGTTATTGTAATACCGGTACCGCCAGCGATGTTAAGTGTGTCCGTCTTTGTGTCTGCATCCACATCCGATTGACCAGCAACAGCGACTTTAGAAAATGCAAACTGATTTACCTCAGCTAACGCTTGGATACCAGCCAGCTTGTCCTTCTCCGTTTGCGTGGTATGGATAGCGTTATTGTTGGCATGAGTATTTAGGTTAGTCTGTACGGCTGTCGCCTTTGCTTGCGCTCCTGCTGGCGTCTCTGCTCCTACTTGAGCAGCCGTTACAGCATGGGGATTGCTTGTATTTGATTTATGGCTGTTAATGTCCGCTTGAGCAGTTGCAGCTTTAACGTCGTTAGCATCCAGTTCCGTCTTGATATCGGCGTAATTGTCATTGTGTTTCTTCAAATTCGCCATATCGAGAAATTTTTCTATGATTCTCGGAATAAAGGCCATGAATAAACCTCCTAGTATAAATATTTGTGCCTGAACAAGAATGTTATGGTCACATTGGGCGAAACGGCGTTCAGAGTAAACGTGTTAACGCCTGGTTTAAGCAGCAAAAAAACGCCATTCGTTTGTGAATAGGCGTTTAGGGCATTTAACTTGATTGTGTATTTCTCCGCATTGACTTCGAGCACGTCAGCAGCATGCATGACGCCGCCGAACGTAAAGGTCTGCTCACCGTTGGATAAGGCGAGCTGCTGCAACGATCCGGATATGCGTATGATTGGCCGGACGTCCACCGAACCACGATTCTCAACCTCAAAAGTCTGCCCGCTGGACGAAATATACAGCGAGTAAGGGCTATACTCATAGCCTTGACCATACTCCAGCTCTTGTCCGTATTCATTTACCGCCGTATCCCGGAGTGCCTCCGGGAATGGATCATGCATTTTCATGGGAATGCTCAGATTGCCGTCGAAGATGATTTTCTCTATCGACATCGTTCCGGCGTAACGCATTTTATAGCGCCTATCCGGCAAATCGGAGTAAGTGATGTACAGATCGCCCCGCTTCGCGTTAAATACCTGAGCCAGCCTGATTACCTTTGCTTGGTAGTCGGTCGTCGGATCGTCGGCCATTAGGATGCATTCATGGTTAATAATACGTGGGCCGTACTCGCTACCAAAATCAATTTCTCCGTCGACGTCCGACAGAGTAACGTTATAATCCCTCGTATCCGGCAGCACGGGTATATCCCTGCGCTTTAGCCCAAGCCCAAGGGACGAAAAGGTTTCAGAGATTCCGTTTCCTTCAATAAATACCTCGATCACCTTTGCTTCGCCCCCTCCCGCGACTGAAATTTGCTTATTAGATTGTCTTTGCCATCCCAGAAGGTCCGAGCTGCCGCCGAGTCCTCATTGTAAACATCCCCCGTTGAAACGCTGTATTGATAGTTATTGATTATAGTCTGACTGGAGCCAGATGGAGCAGGCATAGAAAAATTGAAGCTTGGCATCTGCATATCAAGCAGCTTAAATAAATTCCCCTGTTGCGAACTATTAAGGTACATTTCCCCTGCATGCGCGACAACCGGCACCGCAGCCCCTGTTTGACCAAGCACTACGCCACCCTCGCTAAAGTGTTGAAGCTTACCCGTGTCCTTAGCAACGCCATACTGAGTGCGAATCTCTTGATTGCGAGCAGTAAGCCGCGCCATCTCTGCCGTATCTCCGGATTTTTTCGCAGCATCATAAGCGTCCTTATTGGCGTTGTACTCCAACAGGTCTTTCTCTTCCTGCGTCATGCCCGCTGTTTCGATAGCTTTCATTTTCGCTTGATACTCCGCAATAAATAAATCTAACTGCGCAAGTATCTCGGCATTCTTCTCCTTTTCACGTAAAATCTGCAATTGCTTCAATCTCTCGGCCATACCCGCAGCATCGGACGAAAAGTCATCAAAGGCCGCAAGTAACTCCTCGAAATGATCTTCCGCTTCCTTGATCTGTTGGTCGTAATCCTTCAGCTTTATGGCCTTTTCTTCCTCCAACTTCTTCTTCTGTGCCTCAATATCTCGTTTGTACAGGACACGTTCGCGCTCGACCTGCATCTGCTGAATATCTTTTTCGACCTGTTTGCGCTCGGCGATCCCCTCAGGACCTACAGCTGATTGCAACAGAGCTAAGCGAGCCTGCTTCTCAGCAAGAGCCTTTTCGTAATCTTCGTCCTCATTACTCTCGTTTTCCTTGGCCAACAAATCATCAAGGGCTTTAATCTTCGCATCCTGTGCCTCGACATATGCGTCGCGCTCCGCCTTGATGCGTTCTAGCGCCTCGTTCTTCAATTTTTCAAGTAAAGGCTTCTGGTTAGCGACAAACTTCTCCATATCGGATTGTTCCCGCTCTAACAGCTGCTTTCTGAGCGCATAAACTTGTTCGTCGGCTTTTTTGCGCTGCTCTGTACCCTTGGCGTAACGGGCCTGTACCCTTTCCCAAGCTATCAGTTCCTGCTCCAGCGTCATTCGACCCATAGCCTTTTCATGGGCGATGTATGATTCAGATTTGCTCATCGACTCTTGGAGTAAAGCTTTTTTCAACGCATAAACCTGTTCATCGGCTTTCATGCGCTCCTCGGTTCCTTTAAGGTATCGGGCTTGCATCTTTTCCCAAGCCTTCAACTCAGCTGCAAGCGCTAGTTGTCCCATTGCTTTTTTGTGTGATAGGTAAGCCTCAGAATCGCTCAATGACTCCCTGCGAGCAGCTTTTTCGAGTGCATAAACCTGCTCATCCAGCTGCTTGCGCAGCTCCGTCCCCTTTGCATAACGGGATTGTAGCTTAAGCATGAATACCAGCTCATCATTGGCCGACATCTCACTTGTCGCCTTTTTGTGAGCTAGCCGCGCCATGGATTTATCGTAAGTTTCCTTCTCCAGTTGCTGTTGGAGCGCATAAACCTGCTCGTCTGCTTTGATTCTCCATTCAGTGCCGACTTTGTATTGGGCCTGAATCCTTTTCCAAGCGGTCAACTCCTGTTCGGTAGTCAACTCACCCATTTTTTTCTTGTGCTCGATCCAGGCTTGTGAAGCTGCGAATGCTTCAGCTAACGGGCCCTTTTCTTTTTTGGATGATCCGCCCGAACCGGATTTCGAAGAGTTATCTTTACCGCTACCACCAGCTCCATAGCCGGGATCATTGTAAAGTTTTCCGAGCGCCCCTATTTTATCGTCGTACTCGCCCATTTTCGCAAAGTATTCGTTATAAAAAGCCTCAATTTCAGCTAAAGAAGCATCTTCTTCTGCCATCTGCTTAGCAAGAGCGTCTTTCAGCGCTTCTGCTGGATCGAACATCCCTAAGTCCAAACCGTAAGGGCTGGCACTAGGAGGAGCTGAAGATAGTTTATTCCATAAATCGCGATTCGCAGCTGCCCCATTAAGTTTGGCTTTGAGTGTTGCGAGGTCGCGAATACTTTGCATCTCCACACCATAAGCTCTAATTCTATTTTGAGTCGCTAACAAAGTAGCAGACTCAGACTCTTTCTCAGATTCAAGATCAGTAATTGCTTTCTTAATCTTTATTTGCCTTTGCTCTTCTATTGCTGCGCTTTCGAACATCCATCCATCAGCCGTTTTATATATTTTGTCAGCCAATTCCGGATACTTGATGATCAAGTCTGCTGCACTCTCAGCATTTAGGGCTTGACCTTTAGCCAAATCTTTCAATATCCCATTCAGCTCGCTAATAGCGGAACCATTATTTTCGATTTCTCCGCGAAGGTCAGCAAGAGCCTCTTCTTGGTCCTTCACGCTTTCCGTACCTTTTCCTGCTGAGCCTGCCAATTGATCTTGTGATATCGAAAGCTCCGCGATGGCGACGTTTGTATCAGCCAAGGTTGTAGATAATTGACTATTAGCAGATTTTAATTCATCCACTTTAGTCCTGGCTTTCTCCACCCTTCGTATCCAGTCGCCCTCAGCAGAGCCGTTTCTGTTCCTTTCAAGTATCGCTTCTAGCTCAGTTAATTTTTGTACAGCCTTATTCAATTCCTCCTGCTTCTTCGCCTGTTGTTCTAATGCTTCATTGCGTTGGTCTTGAAGCATTGCCTGCCTTGCTTCATTTTTAATAACGATTAAATCTTTTAATTTTGAAATTTGCTGCTCGGTTGCTTCATCAGTATAACCAGCAGCCTTAAGCTGAGCTGCACCTTCTTCGCCGATTGTAATAACGAGTGCTTTAGAAACCTCATCAAGTTGCTTTTTGACCTTTGTTTGCTGGCCAACAGATAATGATCCGCTGTCTAGCATCTTCTGATAAGAGTTATGAGTGTTTACCAGCTTAGGCAGTAAATCAATTTGTCTATCATATTGGCTGACAAGCTGCTGATTCACCGATTCCTCGTCTTTCATCGATTGAATGCGATCACGTCGAGCTTTTTCCTCTTGACCCATTGCGAAGGCGATTCCTGCGAATGCAGCTCCTAAAACTACTAAGCCTCCGGTGACCACTGTCATGACGGCCGCTTGCGTTGTCATCGCAGCTGTCGCCACACCTGTAGCAGCTGCCATACCCGATTGCGCCGCCGCTCCAGCTGTCGTCGCCGTCGTTCGCTGTACAGTGGACAACGTAGCACCATTAGACGATATGATTTGCACCTCATTGGCTGCTGTAGATGCTATCGTAGCCGCTGTATCAACCGCCTTTGCCCGCGTCAGTACTCCCACCGCAGCAATCAAGGTCATGACAGGTTCTTTCAACGCTTTAAACGCCAAAAAAGCACCGCTGAGCGCCGCCGTCACCGCGAAAACCTCTGTTGGCACTTTAGTCAAGCCGATTAACATCCGATCTAAAACATCAAGTACGTTTTTAATCATGCGTCTTAGGCCATCGTCGCCCGCCTGATTAAATATCTCCAACAGGGACGTTTTGACCTGACTCGCTTTGCGCTGGATCGTATCCATTTGTACTTTTAGGTACTCAAGTGTCGCTCCAGATGACCCGATGGAAGCCGCCGTTCCTAGTAAGATGTCCCCCGCGTTCATACTCGCGGCCAGTTTAGCAAACTGGTATACACCACGCGAAATATCCGCATAGGACTGCGTTAGGTCATAGTTTTTGTTTGTAACTGCAACGGACAAATCAAGTAAGATATCCTCTGCCTTACGCCAATTCTCCATACCTTCAACAATTTCGGTGGTCTTTACTCCCAATCTTTCAAGCTCGCTCACTGCTTTATCCGTGCGAATGGTACCAAGAACAGTTTTCCACATGTTACCTAAATTCGCGCCGCCAAGCGCTGTATTACGCACCCCCGCAGAAATTAAGCCGTTCATGAAATCAAATGAAACGCCCGTCTCCTGAGCAATTTTACCTGTCCTCTGAAAAGCAGCTGCCAAGTCCGCAGCTGGCGCCATCGTATCATGGGCTACTTTTGACCAGGAATCGAGTACACGATTACCGATTACCATTGCTTCATTGGTGTTCTTAATTTGGACGCCATACTGCGACAGAACGCTCTCCATACCCTTTGTAGCATCTTCCAGCGATACCATATCGACGACAGATAGCTGCGTCGATTGCCGGACAAGCTCCTGTACAATCCCAACGTCCTTGTACATACGGCCCCACAGCCGAGCAGACTCGGTTACATCGTCCACACTCGCGCCTAGATCGTGCGCCGTATGAATAAATTTCGTTGTCTCCTCATGCAAACGCTGAGTGTTAATTACCATTTCATGCGTGCCTTCGGTAAAGGAGACAAAATATTTTTCATTGGTTTGCATGTATCCGGCCATGTTGGCCTCAATGCCAACAAGCCCTTCGTGTAACGCTTCCTGAGCTGTGTGTAATGCCGTATAAAGCCCTTGATATACCGTTGCATGTAAAGCAGCATTCTTGACTCGATCAAGTACAGCCGATCCTCCGCTAACTTGTTTCATCTTTTCCGCTTGCATTTGCTCCTGCCTTGCCATTTCCGTTCGGACTCGTTGTTCATAGCGCAAGGCCTGCTCGCGTTCTCTCGCCAGTCGAGAAGCATTTCGTTGTTCTTCGGCAGCCAATTGCCTCTTAACGCGCTGCTCATACTGCAAAGCTTGTTCTCGTTCTCGATCCGCCCTCTTGTTCGCCTGCTCCTGATCCGCCGCTATTTGTCTTCGCACACGTTGTTCGTATTGAAGCGCCTTTTCTGTGCTTGTGTCAATTTTCCCGCTGGTACTGACCTTCTGGGCTGTGTTTAAGCTACTACCTGCTGTTTTCGCTTTATTCGCAGCATTAGCCAGTTCATTGTATAACTGCTGCGTCTTCTTTATTTCAGTATTAAGTATCTGAAATGACTCGGCGTTCTTCCTAGCCCCGCCGTCGATAACCTTAAATGCTGGCGTAATCTTGGACATATCCAAATTCAGCCTGGCACCAACAACGTCCTTGCTCATTGCATCCATCTTCTCACCGTCCTTTTAGCCTCTTTCTCAAGCCAAACAAAGCGCACAACCCGGTTAACAGGTCCCGCGCTTTGTTTGGCTAAGGAAATCCCTAGCCGTTAAAATGCCCAAGTATGGCCGCGATCCCTGAACGCGACAATTTCTTAGGTTCTTCAGTACTTCCGCCATGAAGTCGTATTTGTTCTTTCATTTCGTCGTGCATGTCATCGAATATGGCCGATATCTCATACCAATTGTGATCGTACCATGGTTTGGCAAGCTTCCTCCGAGACAAACGGCCGTATAATTCCGCAATCGTTAAAGGTTTGCTATCCTTCCCGCCTGATTCTGATTTACTTGGTCCCTTACTGACCGTAGAGAAATCGATCAACAGCCGATTCCATCAATTCCGGGATGCTGTTGTCAAACTCCTCCCGCGTGAAACCATCAATGCAGATCATGTTCAAAATTTCCACCCAATTGCTTACCATCGTCTCAGACTCTTCTTCTTTCGCCACGGAAACGGCAGGCTTGATACGATATATGCCGCTATTGTAAATCGCCGCTACCTCTTTAATTTGCTTAATGGTTCCTACCCGAATAGTTTTGCTGACATCCGCCGCAAATTGCACCGTTGGGCCAATGCCCATAATCAAATCAATGTTTTGCTGTTCCAATATAAACGCCTCCTGAAATTTAGTTGAAAAAGGGAAGGCATGAGCCTCCCCATGAAATACTATGAAGCAATAATGTCAATTACTTTCTTGTCGGCTCTATTCGCATCAAGCACAGCCAGTTCTAACGAATTTGAAGTAGCCGATTTTCGTTGCTGATCAATAGAAAAAGTTCCTAGCATTTGGGCTTTGTAAATAATAACAACAACGTCAAACCATTCATTGGTATCATCATCTAGCGCTCTGCCGTATGCGACAAACTTATATGCTTTATTGCGCGTTGTTGTTGTAATCGAGGCACCAGAGGCAGTCGCAGAGTTATAATCTCCGAATACCCTTACATCTTTCCCCGCAAGTGTCGCATCGCCAAAAGTAATAATGCCAGCAGCCACAGTATACTGCAAAGCTGTAGGGGTAGCCGCAACACGCTCTAATTTTTTCCCGGCATTTACATGATCTTTTGATACAACGATTACCCTGTCGGAATTCGCAACCATATCAGCGCCTTTTGTGATGGTAACCGTACTATCAGAAAGCACCGTCAGTTTTTCGAAAAAAGGCACAACTGCTTGACCGTTTGTCAGTTCCGCGCCTGTAGCAGCTAGAAGCATGTTATAATCCAGTACCGCATTTTCCAATTGGATGCCGGATTCAGCATCCTGTTCGGTCAAGTGAAATGCATATTTACTCGTGCCCCCATAAACGCGCTGCTGTTTAGCATCAATTGCGATTGTCATTTTGTTAAGTCGATCAAAAAATCCCACTGGGTTTTCGTTCTCATCAAAAAGAGCCGCATCCGAAATATCATCGACTACCCATTGCTTGGTTGATAAAGACATTTATAATTCCTCCTCTGTAAATAAAAAACGCCTAACCGTTAACGATTTCGGCTAGACGTTGATCAATCTCTTTAATGCGCGTGTATTCCTTTTTCTTCTGGTATCCTTCGACAGGATTGTATGCCTGCCAAATTCCCAACTTCTTGGCTAATGAGATTTTTTCATTCTGAAGCTTCACAGCTTCAGAGAGTTCGACGTTATCTTGCTTTTCTCTCATGTCATTGACCTCACTTTCTTACGTAGTCTACGTCATATATGGCTTTGTAACCTTTGACCCCCGTAATCCCGGTTGCAAAATCCGTGTCATACGCTAAGTGACAACGGAAGGTGTTAAATGATTTGTGCGATATATATGAATCGTGAAAGAGTTTAAACGCCCTTCCTCCGATTAAGCGAGCTTCAACATTACTTTTTGCATAAAACTCTACGCTAAACTTCCCCTCAAAAACTAAGTGATTTCGAGCAAAACGCCCTGGCGTGACATACATGAGCACGGCCGGAACAGTGTCGGATGTAAAGGCCGTATCTGGCTCTAGACCCTTAATTATTCGGCTCGTGACTTCATCGGCCGGCGAAGACGGATCAAGGCCGAAAAACTGCATAAATGAAGCATCTTTAATTAGGGTAATGGCTACCGCATCTATAAGCTCTTGGCTCACGTCTTCACCTCATTTTGAAATATCTATGATACGGGAAATCCTCTATCACCCTTTGCAGCCCCTGCAATATTCGTTGGCGATTAGCTTGCAAAGCTATCCGCAAAAAATAGGTTGGTGGCGTCGGGCCATAGCTCTGATCGATGTCGCCACGTGCTGCCAGCTCCTCTAAATCCACGCCAGCGTAATTACCGCCCGATTCCTGTATCGATCCGTCTATCGCTCGGTATTTCCCTTTGCCACGCCCTACAACAGCCTTGTTGGAGCGTGACCTATAAGAGTTCCATAAATCCGACGCCATATAGCGAGCCAAGCCAGGATTCTCAGCAGGTCCGGCCATTAGCGAGCCTTTGCCAAATTGCTCGAGCCATGCCTGCCAATAATCAGCAGTTATCCGCATGCTGAACATATCCGATGCCAGCGTTTCAAGGTGAGCCCGCACATAATCCCGCACAGCTGGATAATAGCGTATATTGCCTTTGGCCGTCTCCGTTACGATGTTGGCCAATGCAATAATTTCCGCCAGCATAGCATTGCGCAAATCTCTTTCAGCCAACGCATGGTCATAACCTACATAACCATTGCTCATCGGGTATCCTCAGATAGCTGTACATGCAGCAGGTTCGGATATTTAATGCCGTCTACCGCATCAACCTTAAATGCTCGGCCATCCAGTATGATGCGATCAGGTGCCTTTGGATTATTATCCTGCGCCCTCTTCACGTCCACGCTTGTTTGCAACACTAATACATATTCCGTTGTAGGCAACAACCCCGGATCAGATTGGCGCATATCAGCTGTCACGAATTGCGCGAAGCAGATAACGTCGGAAACAACAGTAACAAATTGCTGGCTACCAATGGGATTATAGTTGTCGTCATACGCTTGGGTTTGGCGCTGGACCTCGATTATGGTATTGCTCTTAAGCAGCGAGCAATATTTATCACGGTCAACCGTTGGCCGCATGGTCAGCACCAAGAAGCTCGCATCGGTCTGCACAATGTCGCCAAGCTGCACCACTGATGTTGGAGCAAATAATCCGTTGTATACGTACTCTTTGCCCATGACGGTTGTAGCCTTTGTTTCCCGCGACAGAATTACATTTTCTTCCACATCTAAATTCCCAGACGTTTGGGGAATTGTGCATGGCGTATGACGATGATTAAATTCATAAAACATGGTATCACCTACCTGAATGATTGAACTGTAAACTCCGATAGTAAGTCGGATATTTCCGGAGTCACCATATTGTTGCTGAAATACTCTATCGTCGAATCAAAATCTTTTTTCGACTTAATATTTGAATGAAGGTTACTCTTGAGCTGCGCCACCAGCAGCCCGCATGCAACCTTGACTTTATCGGGGATGACTTCCCAGCCGCTTGAATAAGTAACCTCCAGCTCGATGTACGGCGACCCGAACGGTGAGCCAATGCACCAGACCGTACCAATCTGTTTATCGATGTCCAGCAAAGATAGGTCAATATTCTCGAAGCCTGGCGCACCGAAAAAGCCACCCATGATGCCCTGAGCAGCTCTCCCCTGTGCCTCCGTAACCTCGATTACAGGATGATAGCTCAAATGCCCCCGCTGCGAGTCGGACAAGGGTATGCGCTCGGTATACTCCTTAACTCCAATCTCACGCTTACAGTATCCGTCAATAATAGCCGACGCCCGAATAATCAACGGAAGCGTCAGCTCAACGCCAGCTGGCACATAGTCGGTATCTGTTAATTCAAGGTATTGGCTCATTCAGCGTAACCTTCAGCTATGAGCTTATCCGCCAGTTCATTAGACAGTTCCGCCGCCCCATCTTTAAAGTTAATGACCAGTGAGCTGAAATGCAGTGAATGAAACCCAGTGCGCTGACTATCGGTCCCGATAAGCTGCACAACTTTTGTCATGCTAATAGCTGGCTCAGAAGTCTTCGCATCCTCGAACGCTTCCCCAGCTACCTTCAGTGCCGCCAAACTGGTATCAATGTCCTTAGCAGATGCTGCGTCGTCTTCTAGCACACTTACTGATGATTCAATTGCAGCATTAAAAATTTTTACTGCTTCCTGTGAATGATTTCCTAATTGTTCACCAATAACCGCCGCTCCAAGCAATGCTGTAGCGCTAACTGTCGCTTCCCTGAGCTTTTTCAATTTTGCTTCTGACAATTTATTTCCTCCTCTCAATAAATGTGAGACGGTCATTTGACCGCCTCACATTCTAGCAATCTATGCTACAGCAACAATTGTCGGACGCTCAATCGTACCGTAAGCATGAGCATAGCTTGGGCCTTTTGCTACTGGCGCGCCATACTTGATACCAACAAATTGTTGAGCTAAATTGCTCGTTTTACCAAGCTCGAATAGATAAATCCCTTTCTCGCCGACATAATGGTATTCCACCATTGGTTCGGTCAGTATTGCGATACCGTAATCTGTATTACTTGCTGTTGTTGCATTAACTGCTGAAGGCATAAATGGTTCCGGAATAATAGGAAGCACTCCCGCAGCAGTCATAATGGACATAACTTCCAAACCAGCAACAACAGTCTTCCGCAGATTACTGATTTGTGTTTGATTATTCCCGGATGCCTCCTGTTCTTGCTCTAGGTAGTGATGGCCGATTGGGTGAATATAAATTGCTGTTGGCATTAACGCATACAGCTCGCTACTCACCATAGCAGCAACCTTCGCCCTAATAGATGCCACGATGGATGCAGCTGGACTTACAGCAAACGTATTTGTAATCTGCTTGGCTAAGCCCACATACTCCAATGTTGTAGGTACAGCTAGCGATGAATCTGAACCCCTCCATAGTGCTTTCCCATGTGCAAGGCTGATCCCGTTAAGCATGTCGTTCAAGTCTTTAGATTGCAATTCTGTGAAATTACCCTGCTGTGCACCCAGCGTAACGTCATAATGAGTGAAGTTCGTTTGATTCGTCAGCGCCTTAACTTTCAAGCTATGTGGCGTTCTGACATTGCTCGTCGGAGTCGCCGAAGGCGATCTTGGATTAACGAACGCACCGCCGTTAATAGTGTTTTGTTCAAAATACGTCGAGAAATCACCAGTAGCCGGTGTATAGTTGAGCCTGCCTTCTAAAACAGAGTTTCGACGCAAGGAATCCGTAATTTCTTTTTGAAAATCATCTGTAATCAACGCACCGGGACCCTGAAACTGAACTGCTGCTGCGATATCTACAAATTGAGCCTCTCCTACGCGACTATTCATGTATTAATTCTCCCCCTTCGCAGACAATTCCGCCCGCGCTTGTAGTTTCAATTTTGTCGATTCTGCTGGTGAAAGGTTTAATTTATCAACTGATGCACAGAATGTATGGATGTCAGTGTCTTCCCCATCCTCTGCCTTCGCTCCGTATTTAGAAAGCAACTGTGAAGCAGCTAGCGTTTTTCGTTCTGGCTCACCAGGCTTTATAGCAGCCGCCTTTAACTCAGTTAGCTCCCGCTCCGCTGCTGCAAGCTTGTCCTGAGCTGCTTGCAGCGCAGCTGTCGCCGTCTCTTCAGGTGACTGGGCCGCTGGAGCTGCACCCGCAGCTTTTACGTCAGCTACCTCTGTTTTAATAGTCGCAACCTCCGTTGCGATGGTTTGCACACTGGCTGTCAGCGTTGCCATGCCGGTTGTAACGGCAGCAAGTGAGTCCTGCATTGCTTGGATTTGTTCTGGTGTCATTTCGACATCCTCCTTCAATTTATTGTTTCTGGCAGCAAAGCTCGTTGTCTTATAAGCTGCCTTATCAGCAAACAGGATTGCTGCACCCGTACCACAAAATTCGAGCACATCAAGTACGTTCTCATCCTGGGCGTTGGTTACTTTGGCTTCCATCTCAATTGATGTCCCGAATTTATATTCCGGCCAATCGTGTTCGAGCGAAAGCCCGTTGTAATACCTTATTGTTGCAACTACGTCTGGAAAGTCTTTTCCGAAAATGTATCCCTCAGCCATCGCAAATCCGTCCATAGATCGGAACGTCTTAGATATGATGCCTACCTTGAAACGGGTATCATGATCAGACATACCTTCCTGGTAGTCGATGTTTACGCCCATACCTTCAAACGTGCTCAGAAATTGATCACATACCGCAGAAGATACGCGAATCAATTTCCCGTCAGCCCCGTGTGGCGATCCGTCCGAAGGCTGCCCAATCGAAAACAGCGAACAGGTAAACGGAATCTTGTTTGGATGACTGATAGACGCTTCATCAGCAAGCTTCAGGTTAGCTGCTTTCATAGCTTTGATAAACTTCAATGGTTCCTCACCTCCCTTCAGGCAATTTGGGCAAAATAAAAACGCCTACTCTTTATGTGGCGTCTTCGTTATCGCTATTGCTGCTGTTATCGTCATTAGGCTCAGGAGTATCTTCCGGATTTGCCTTCGTCTTCTCTGCCTTCGTTTCATTGATTTCATCCCTTGTCTTATTGATGTCAATGATCGTTCTATTTGTCGGCTGGAGCACAACCTCACCATGCTTATTGGGTAGCGCCTTCCTAGCCTGCCTGTCTCTGACCTCATCAGGCGTAATCGACATACGATCTAAGTACACCGCATCAATCTCCGCTTGCAGCTTCTGATCCTTGAGCGACATGACATAATGGAATTTGAATTCGATCTTCCCGCCCATTTTAAAGATGCCATCAATAATGTGATTGTTTATGTGCTCAACGATGTTTTCAGCAATCGACTGCACGGTTGAATTGGTATCCTCATCCTCGCTGTCTGCCGTACTCCTGTTCACGTCTTTTGTCTGCCCCAATTTTTTCGGGGAAATATCAAAAGCGAGCGCAACAATTTCGATCAAAAAGCGCTGCCACTCGATAAATAGCGCCTTATCGTCAGTCGCCCCAAGATCAAGCACACTGACTCCCTCGAAGCCGCCGACAATCGGCATAGCGCCTTGCCCCATAACCTCGTTACGCCAGTATTCTCGAAACTTAGCAACGCCGCCTGGCTCCGTTCCTTTACCAAGGTTCAGCAACTTGCGAAGAAAGGAGTTCTTTGCTTGTTTCCCTGCCGATCGGTGAGTATCAATAAAGTTGTTTACTGATTCCCACACCGTTTCCAATGGAGATAGACCAAACGGCGTATTTGTTCGTGGATTCATTCGCATGTACATCATTTCCGATGCCTTCAAGTGAACGTATTTACCGTTTACCCGCTGCGCATAGCGATACGAGTCGGGTTTTCCATCCCAGCTCGGATAAAGTTCAATGGAAAACGTGTCTGTCGGATACATCCGAAACGGCCGCAGCTTGTCGCCCGCCCGCAATATCTCCGAAGAGCCCGCGCTGCATACGAGCATATCCTCAACATTCTGCTCTAGCCACGACCTAAACGTATCTGATGGATTCGGCTTCAGCAGCGTGGCTTCGATGATTTTGCATATCTCCTTGTATTTCTCGGTATCCGCTTCATCGATAGCAGCTACCGACCAGTTCAGCTTTACAATCCCCGTCTTTATGACGTTGATTGCGCGCCTCGGAATAGGCGATTCACTCAGCAGCCGCAGGTTAGCCGGTGTTTTCTTCTTCTCTGGCTGGTTGTTCCCGTTCTTTCCTCCGTAACCGTATGAATACGGGTAACTGTCTGTTTGCCGTTCTGGCTCGTTACGAGTACGGCCAGCTTCCAGCCAGTTGATTACCCATTGCCTGATGCCCAAATGCATTCACCTCCCCTCTATATAGATAATGTGCCGAATGAATATCCTGAATCTGTTTCCACCTCAGCATAGGCCAAAACAAAAGCGTCGGCTCTGTCCGGAGACTGTAGCCCACGCTTCTTCATGTCCTCTTTACGCTCAAGGTATATCTTGCCGTTGCTGTTCATGCGCCACTTGCGCGTGGAGAGCTGAGCAATTAGCTTTTCATCGTCCGGCAGCTCCAGCACTCCGGGAACGCCAAGAATGAAATTACTCATATTCTCCTCAAGCAGCGATTTAATGCAGCCCCACATTTCAGAGCCTAGATTACCGTAATGCTCATCGCTTGCCGATGATCCATTATTTACTGGGACAATGATATAACCCAATTGGCGCTCCTCATTAATTTCTCGCAGCCGATCCGTTACAGCTCCACCTATGCCGCTATCGTCAATCCGTATCTCTACCTCATATATCTCAGGTCGTTCGGCTCGTGCCTCATCGATCAGGCGTAATATCCAACCTGTCGTTTGCATTGTGTCCTGTTTGTGATGATGACGTTCAATTACCGTCTTGCCGCCGATCCTGCCGTAAATGGATGTTTCATCGTCTCCGAAGCGAGCAATGTCCGCGCCTACTATCAGCCTGGTACCTACTGGCTGCAATCGAACATCATTCTTCGCAAATTCAGCAGCCTCCAACGCTATGAACGAATTGGACTCACCTCTGGGAAACTCCCCGTCCACCCTTACACGAATAACGTCGCTGTCCTTGCCGTACTTGCTTTCCAGCATTGCAATGTTGCGCCTGCTCGTCCGCTTACTATCTCGGCTGGATACTCGCCGCGAACGGTAATTCTCGCGATCCTTGTTGTGCGAATCGTAAAACACCCCTGATGTACGTGTCGGGTTACCGCACATAACAAGCTTGTTCTCGTCACCTGACAGCGTACCAAGGATAGCTTCCATTATCCTATCCTCTACACCTGATGCTTCATCAACGATGAACAACATGTAGTCTTCATGAAAGCCCTGCATGTTCTCCGGCTTCGTCGCCGTCCGGGCCGTTGCGAACCAGCGCTCTTCCTGCCCAATCATGTATATCTTCGTTTTCGTCCACTTAAGCAATTGCTTCACCTTGGAACCTTCAAGCCACTTGGCAATCTCGGCCCAAAGTACATCATGCAGCTGCTGGCGCGTCGGAGCTGTACAAATCACTTTAGGATTTGGTCGGCAGCACAAAAACCATATTACGAGTGCAGACTCAAACGCCGTCTTGCCGACGCCTTGCCCTGAACGGATAGTGGTCAAAGGCACCTCGGCAACATCCATCATGGCCGTTCGCTGCCAATCATCCGGGTCAAACTCAAGCATATCTTCCGCGAAGGCCACCGGATCATCCCAGTATAGGTCGATGAGCTCGACCAGCGTTGAAACAACGTTATACGGTTTACTCATACGCCTTTAACCTTTTCTTTCCGCTTCTCAGCAGCTTGCTTCAAAGCTGCTACCCAATCTTCAGCTTCCGATTTCTTGCCGCCGCCTTTCAGCTTCTCGGCTTCTGCTTTAGTCCGATCAAGCTGAGCATGCATAAGCTCCAGCTTCGCCCGACGCTCATCATTCTCAGGAGCAGCAGACAAGAATTGCTTTATGGCGCTCCGCAGCTCACGCATAACCAACACATCTGCCTTCGATGCATTCGCATGCTTGTCGTGTGCGAATTGAAGCTCCCATTCTTTTTCCGTTCCAAACTGGCCCGGCTTCTTCTTTTTCAGCACCTTTGTCATGTCGTCCTTATCGGTGACATGCGTAATTTGCTGACCGTGCAGCAGCTTGGCTTGAAGTATAACGATATTACTCCAAATCATTTCGAGTGGGTCAGCATCCTCTATCTCCTTCGCGATCTGCAAAACCGCCTCTGGAAGATACTTCGCATAATATCCATGCTTCAAAGCATAGTCGTTGCCCTCTGGCCCTCCTGGGCCGCCGCTGTTTCCGACTGCGTTCTTATTCCCTGGCTGCCCGCCCCGCTTCCGCTTGACAGGTATCTCATCCCATTTATCGCTAAACTTCCACTTCCGCACCAATGACGCGCTGATGCCCAATTCTTCCGCAATATCAGTCAGCTTCCGCTCACGACCGCTTTTAATCCATAGCCTCAATGCCGCCTCGCGGTTTGTACTACGCTCCCTTGCCATTACATCTCACCCACCTCATTTTCCTATTCGTGTTGGATGGAACGCTCCACGCTCAATGGTAACGCTTTTGACGCGCTATTCTTGCTTATGCTCGTTAACGGCGAACCACTGAATGAAGCTCCTCTTCTCCTAATATCTGTCTCTAGGGTGTATCATAACTGTAATTCTGTTACACTCGCCAAATCATACTTTTCCAGTAAAATCAAGCTTTTTCACCACTCGGAATGTTGAGTGTAACATCAGCCTATTTGTGTTAAACTCAACGCCTGAATTGACTCGTCCATCTCATCTTGCGTGAGCCCGATATACAACAAAGTCGTTGTCATATCCTCATGTCCAAACATTTTCATTAGTAACGCTAAATTGCGCGGATTCTCGGTATACATATGATAACCCCATGTCTTTCTGAGGCTGTGTGTTCCAATTTCCTTCAAGCCAAATCTGGCTGCTGCATCTCTTATCATTCGATAAGCCGTTACACGATCAATAGGTTCACCAGCTGCCCCAGTCAGTTTCTTACGCTGGCGACTTGGGAACAAATACTCGTCGTCGTCTTTACTAGCAATGTAACGCATCAAGTCATCGCGAATTACATGATGAATAATAAACTTCTGCCGCTTCCGTTTCTTTCTCCTATTCTTCGTCTTTTCGGCAACGAAATTGACATGCTCATCTCTAACGTCGCCAACCTTAAGCTTTAATAGGTCGGAAACGCGAAGGCCGCTGTGAATACCCATCATGAAAAATATATAATTCCTCTGACTGGATGCTTTGAAATAATTAATCATGCCGTTCAGGATCGTTTTGTCCCTTATTGGCTGTACCTCTTCCATTACCACCACCTCGCAATATGAAATAAAAAAAAGACTCTCATTTACGAGAGTCCCTGAATTTTTCAATCTGATATTTGTACCACAACGGGCCGCTGGCTAACACATAAACAGGCTTAGGAGCCATATCTTCCGGCCAGCCTTTTTCTTCAGCTCGTTTCAGATAAGTATTCAACATTGATCTATTGGTATTGTAGTCCCAGCCCATTAATTCATATGCCTCTTTGTATCCGACTATGGACAATGTTTCTTTCTGACCGTAGTAGTAGGCCAAATAGTTATTGTCAAGGGGCTTATTGTTGAAATCCTCTATATCAAGCTGGGCCATTAATTCACCAAACATATCAAGCAGAGCAAGCTCCTCTTCTTTAAAATTATGAGTGTAATTGAATAGCTTCTCATGAATAATTGTGATGTACTTTGCAGGATTTCGTTTCAGTTTATCCAAGAACTCACTGGCGATGGAAGGATCATTTCTTCTAAACACCCGTTCTCCTAAAACAGTGGCTATTGCAATAAGGCGACCGAAAATCATCTCACGATTCATTACGCTGTAACCTCCTCGCAAATCACGAAGTGAAACCGTGAGGAGGAATCTTCAAGAACCGGCTTACCTTTATAAATGTCAAGCTCGAACGGCTTACCCTTTGCATCATACCATTTAAGTTCGCCCGCAAGGTTTTCTGATAATTCAAAGCCTTCAGGAATGAAGTATTCCGCGCCTTCGTCACAATCCATGAATCCGTAACTGCCGCAAAACTCCGTGGAATACCCAACCTCGTTCGTCAGCCCTGGCGTGTGATTAATGTTTATCCATTTATAAAGAGTTACTTTTTCCATGAAAACCATCCTTTCAATGTGTTTTACTTGTTGAATAAAGTATAACACATTGTTGTACAAACGTCAACAAAAGAGAAGGTTTCATTTTTCCAATCGTTTGGGATTTTAACGCCATTTTCGGCGCTCTAATCTGTTACGTGGAGCTGCTGCTTGCGGTGCTAACTTAGCTGCCAGCCATTCTAGCCATTTTCCCATCGACTTTCCCCTCCTTCGCACATTTAGGAATGGAGCAAAATTGTTTCGCTCCATCAAACCTGCCCCATGGGCAGCCCCGGCATTGAGCCGGTTGCAGCTTATCATTTATCGCCGTCGGCAACTTGCGCGTATACCTCAACCGGCTCGCCTCCCTTCTATATAAAAAAGAGCCGCCGAAGCGACTCCATAATTGTCCTTTCGTCAGCTGGTCGGGACACAATGATCCGGCCAACTGAACAAGGGACAAGTCAACCTTGTTTATAGGGTTTCCAACCCCACCTCTTCTCCACACGTTCGACGATTAACGTCTAAGGCTAAACAGCCCACCGCATGGCCGAGTCCTGCAACAAAAAAAGATAAGGGATACAGCAGGAGTCTCCCGAGCTTTCGCTCTATTGACTCTACTGTATCCCTTGTGGCGTTTTTTCGTAGCGGCAGGATAACGGCATTCCACCGTCATTTTACCGTCATTATTTTGAGCGATTCTGCTACAGACTCTATTCCCTTCTGGAGCTTCCGCTCTACGGTTCGATCATCCATCATTTCAGCAAAATGATCCACCGTTACTGCATGCTTATTCCCTTCGACATATCGATACTTTATTATCTCTTTCACTTCTACGTCAATAATAAGATTTATTGCGCTGCTTAAATCCAGTGCTCTATTTTTAAGTTGATCGTATACAGCGCTCTGTTGAATCGAAAGTGTCTCCAAGCCGCGACGCTCAAATTCAGCAATCACGGCTTGGCACTTATGATACTGATTGAGTCGCTTTTTCGCCTCCTGGATATCTTCCTTTGAAGCGCTAGGAAACAACTCTAATTGCTCACCTTTATCTAGTTCCAAAGCCATCATGCCTCTCACCCCTAAATGTGCTATAATGATTTTAGGTAGTGAGATTACCGCTTAAGCCCCTTTAACCACGTTCCCCAACGATTCGTAAAGGGGCTTTTTTGCGTCCAATTCCAAATTTCCGATTTTTCCATCAAGCTGAATCAGCAGATTATTCAATTGCTCTAGCTGCTGGTGGATCGACGCTGTACTCTCTCTCAATTTACGCCCTACCCTTCTACCCGTTTTAAAAACTCCGTTGCAAATCCACCACTGAATCCTTCCAGCTTAATAACTTCCGATCCACATAAATCCCAAGGTTCGGAGCATGTAGTCCATACCCTATCGGCATATTGTGGCCTACGCGCTTCATAGCAAGAGTGCATAACTACCTGTTCACCTGGTTTAAGCCCACTCTTTTTCAACTTCGGTTGTTTTCTCATTTCACACATCTCCCTTACTATTTTTTAGCCCCAATGTCCATGACGCTTTAATATCTCCACAATCTCCGCTGCATACGATTCGTCCGTATTTATGACAATGTAACTGTTGTTGCTAGCTGGTGCCTTACCCTCCTCGATGCGCCGACTATCAATCGTCGCTCCGATGACTCCGATCTGCGCTCGTTGGGTAGCAGACAAGTAGGACTCCACATCCTCGATTTTATGCACAATGTATTTACGCTGCATTCCTTTAATCATGTTATTTCCCCCATGTAATTGATTATTTATTGATGCTGTATCCTGCTCTACCCCTCTTATGAATTGAATAATTCAGCAGTAATGATAACTATAATTTAAGGTGCAAAAATTTTTTTGGTAGAAAGGAGGGGTTCTCATGAATTGGATAAAGAAAATCTTGAAAAACAATAGTTATAGGAAAGCTATTATCCGTAAGGTTGTCTTGGGCATCATAATTTCAATTATTGGAAAGTTTCTGTCTGATTTTCTTAGTGGGCTGCTGTAATGCAGCCTTCCTTTAAGTTATTCAATATTCAAACGCTGTTCGCAAGATTTACCCATATAACCGCACCTTGAGGATGGATGTATGGTATCGGTTCTGGGTAGATTACCGGATTCGTTAACACCCAAGCTTTCATCTCGTGAGCACCGACTATGCTGTCTGGCTTTTGACCTACTTGGATACAATGCTTATTACGACTGTTCATGTATGTTGCAAGGGTTACATCCAAACAATCCACTAGTTCCACGGTGCCGAATATTTGACCACTACCGCTCTTGATAATAGCGATTGTTCCGCGTATATGCGTCCTACGGCTACGTATTTCCCACGTCTTTGCACCAGACAGGATTAGGTCAGCCCATTTGGGTTTGATGATGAGTCCTTTCATTCCGCTTCCTCCTTCTAGATGAATCCTCCCACGCTATTACTGATAACCTGCTTGTCCGTTTTATCCTCTTCCAGCACGACGGCCGGAGCTGCCTGCATTACCGGCTGATGGATATTTAAACGGTCCCGATCTATAAGACGTCTTACATACTCGCTAAAACTGGCCCGCTTTCCCGCATGATCCAGCATCAATACATGATCTGGGTCATTCAAATTAAACTGCACACTTTTATTGATTGTCTTACTCACCGTATACCTCCTTTGCAAATGTGTAGAACGCTACTGCGTTTGCAAAAGTCGGCGATACTCTCTTGCCATTTACAAGTGGATGATATGGCGTTACGTTGGTATAGGAGCCTTGGAGAGCCTCAGCCACCTTATCCGCTACTCCTCCAATGACACGCACTGGATTATGCTTTCCCCATCTGTTTGCAGTCTTTGTTATCAGAGCCCGAGTCATTTCTGCAATATCCGGCTCTACATCCTGGTCCTTGCCAGTACCCATGCCGAAACCTTCAGTATCGGAAGCCCTGTCAATAAACAAAATTCGTTTGCCATCATTAAAGCATGTAGCCCAGTTAAACGTGCCGCCGCCTAAATCAGCTGTGTGGTAATATCCTGTCGGCGCTTCAAGCACCCCGGTTGATGCACACTCCGCAGCAACTTCAACGCGAGTGATATTAATTTTCTTACATATCCCATTTACAGTCAGTTCATGCTTTCCAAGCAGCATTTTCTTGATTGCCTTTTTTTCTTCGTCGTTGTGCTTGCTGATCGGCTGCCCGACCACAATTGCATTATCTACATCATTCGAGTGGCGATGAATTGCAAGCAGCACCCGCAGCTTTGCGTCTTCATTTGCCTTCGTTTCCCCTTTAAGACTGCCGCCGTAATCACTTTCAAACTGAGCAATTGTGCCAGCAAAGCCCAAACGGCCGTTGTACTTCCACTCCATGTCATCGTCGCCGAATACGTTTTTTAGCCTTCTTTCATGCCATTCGCCAATCGCCGAGTTGAATATAAAGGCTCCATTACGGTTTACAACCTTTACATATGCTGTTCCGGGGTCAATTCCTATAATCATTTGAAAAATCCCTTCTATTATAATAGTGGGTTAGTAACGGGTAAGTGATTTACTAATGAACGTCTATCCAAACAGCTTAATTACTACTCAGTAAGTAACCAGATAGTAAATTACGCCCCGCGCCTGTACATGTCAGGCACTCCATTACCTGTCGGCGGTGGGCCTTTAGGCAATTCTTCATGGGAACGGTCCATGTTCACAAATTTATTGAAATTCTTCAGGAAAATTAGCTCCACTGTACCGATAGGGCCATTTCGCTGCTTCGCCAGAATGATTTCAATGATGTTTTTCTTCTCCGATTCTTTATCGTAATAATCATCCCTATAAAGGAAGGCTACAATGTCAGCATCTTGCTCAATCGAACCGGATTCCCGAAGATCGGACATTAGCGGTCGCTTGTCCTGACGTTGCTCCACGCCTCGGCTCAGCTGTGACAGTGCGATAACCGGAACCTCAAGTTCACGGGCAAGCTGCTTCAGTGTACGGGAAATGTGCGCAACCTCTTCCTGACGGTTATTACCTCGACCATTCCCAGAGATAAGTTGCAGGTAATCAATTAGGATCAATCCTAATTTCCCTTCTCTCTTCAGGCGCCTACACTTAGAACGGATTTCATTCACTGTGATTCCTGGAGTGTCGTCAATGTAAATATCTGCTTCGGCAAGCTTGCTTACAGCATTGGTTATCTTCTCCCAATCGTCACCTTCAAACAGTCCCGTTCGCATTCTATTCGCATCAATATTTCCTTCAGCACATATCATCCTGCGAACAAGCTGTCCTTCAGACATTTCAAGGCTGAATATGGCAACCGATTCTCCCGTTCTAATTCCAACGTTCTGGCCTATATTGAGCGCTAAAGCCGTTTTTCCCATTGATGGCCTTGCAGCAATTATGATTAAATCACCGTCATGGAATCCGGCCGTCATATTGTCAAGATCGGTGAAGCATGAACGAACACCGATTACTCCTTTATTAATGTACCTGTTGTTGTAAAGATGCTCCGTTTCGTCTACCACCTTAAACAGCACATCTTTTATCTTCGACATTCCCTTTGAACCTAGAGCCTGGTCGGAAAGTTTGGAAAATGATACCTCGGCTTTTTCTATGAAGCCTGAAAAATCATCACTGTTGGCTGCCTGCTCTGACAGCTCAGACATTGTTTCAATTGCTTGCCTGCGTTTAAACATTTCCTCTACTCGATCAGTGTAGAAGCCCACATTTGCAGCAGTAGGAACAGCAGCTGAAAGTCTTGATAAATAACTGACTCCGCCTATAGAATCTATTTCCTCTGAATCTTGTAAATATGATGTTAGAGAAACTAAATCAAGTGGAATTGGTGGTGAAGCTTCTTTGATTCTAGTCATAGCTCTATAAATACGTGCATGCGCAATGTCGGAGAACTCTCCGCCGACCAGTTGGGCGCTTACGGTATCATAAGCATCAGCGTCAACCAAAATAGCACCTAAAACCGACTGCTCCGCTTGAATATCCACGGGCATATAAATGTTGCTTCTTTCACTCAATGACTTCACCTCGCAGCTTATCTTTAAGAGCCTGCCAATAGCCTTCAGGCGGTGGATTGTTTTCATTGGCCCAAGCCACCAAATTAGATTGATGCAAGGCAGCCTGATCTTTGCTACGCTCCCTATCTAGCTGATCGCCTAGCTTGCCGCGAATATCTGCAATCTTGGGTGGGAATCTATCAACCAAAATATGATCATCTACGTTTTTCATTGCAGCGTCGAACGGGAAATCCTTTAGATATTTATAGTGCCGATCAACCTCATCGTCGCTGTCATCGAAGGCAGCGTAATTATCCTTGATAACGATGAACAGCTCATACACTTCGGCTTTGTTCACTTCTCCGTGCCTCCTCAGCTCGACGACGTAAATCGTCCTTATCTCGTTGCTGCTTACTTCTCCGAGATGGCGAAACTCCAAGGGCGACTGGTACGTGCGGCACCGCTCCAGTTATGGTTGTGTCCACCTTGCTACGCTCCCACTCGCTATAGCAGCGTGGTATGCAATAGCTCATGTTGCGTATTTCATCCCTTGCATGCTGTGGCTTGTATTCGGCAAAGGAATTATCAATGCTGGTTTTAATTATCGAAAATGGTATTCCTGTAGCCACCAGCTTTTTCACCTCAGCAAAATCATTCGTGCTAAGCGTGAATCCCTTGCCTCGTTTTTGGAGGAAGTATTTTTCTACTTCCATAGCTCTGCGAATGATTTCGTCAGGATCAGTAATAACAACATCTTTAAAGACTGTAATATCTTTATTAGATGGCTCATTTTTGCACTCCTGATGGTTCATATTTGAGCTATCTGTAGGTTCATGATGGCTCATTTCTGCACCTTCTGAAATGCTAGATGGTTCATTTATGCCCCTTCTGTTTTCGCCAAATTTCTTCGAATTACGCACCGAAATTATAATTCCGTATGGAGCTCGTTTCGTATGAATGTAATCATGCTGCTCCAGCGTCTCAATCCAGCGCTTGACCGTTGATCGATTGACCCCAAACTGTTCCGCCAATCGATCAATCTTAACTGGTGCTCCTCCTAATACAACCCCCCACGTTATTCCGTCCCGAACAGCGTCTTTTGTAGTGGAGCTGACGCACCATAAAAACAGCCAGATAGCCGAATTAATTTGCTTATAATGAATTGGGTCTAAAACGCCGGAGTACACGGGGAATGGATAGCTGTTCGACATAGTCTCTCCCCTTCCAATTGCTCAGTTAAAATAGCGCCCGCAGCTGATCCGCAACGTTTGCCGCAGCAGCCTTAAGTTTTACTTTCTCCTCCGGTTCCTTGACCTCTTCAATTGCTGTAACTAATATTTTCCCTTGATCAATGATCCCCTGAAGATAAAACTTCGCTTTAAGGAACGCTTCATTATTACTCCGCTCAAGTTGTTTCATAAGCTTGTCCAACTGCTCTTGCAGCGTTGCTTCCTTCTCAGCTGCCTGCGCCTTTAGCTCCTGTTCTTGCTGCTGAAGACGTTCTGCAAGCTCCGCTTCCTTCTGCTTTAATTCCTCTTCCAGCTCCTTAGCCTTTTCAGCAGCTGCACTAGAAGCTTTCTCTGCTTTGCGCAGCTCCGTTTTAAGTTTGGCAGTCTCTGTTTTATTTCCTGACTGCTGTGCCTTTTCAATTTCTTGCTCCAGCTCGCGAACCTTGTCTTCCTGAGATTTGCGCAACGCAAGTTCTGCTTGATATTGCTCATAAACAGCTGCTTGTTGCTCTTTCTGCGTCGCGGCCCAACCTTTAAAATTGGCTTCTAGTATTTCCGCATGCGCTTCCGATGCATCAAGCCTCAATTTCAAGGATTCTTTTTCCTTTTCAGCCTCTTGCTGTGCCTTTATAGCCGCCTGCAACTCGCGAGTAGACATTCCAGATGCATTATGCTCCTCTGCAAACGCCTCTCTTTCCTCGGCTGGTAAACTCAGCAATGCAACAGCCTGGCTATAGCTCAAATTCCCAAGCGTTTGGCTATCTGCATATTCAGCAGCTACTTTCATAAAGTTGTTTGCGCTAGATTGCCCGTAACTAACATTAGTCTGTAGCCAATTACCCCATTCACCATGGGCCACCAGTTCCTTCGCTTCAGTCAATCGGCGACCAATCTCGATGGCAGACTGCAATACATACTTACGTGCCTGAACATCAATGCTTCTGATCTCAGCCGCGATCACTTCCGGCGTCCGTACAATTTCCTTTGCTTGTTTAGCTCTAGCCACACACTATTCCCCCTAAAGTAAATCATCCAATGAAACGTTAAAATGGACTGGCGCTGCTTCCGCTTCTTTTTTTGGAACGGAAACACCGAAGTATTGAAGCACAATAGCGAATGCCTCCTCATCGGTAAGCGCCCCGTTACTATGAATAGCTGCTTGCTGCATGGCCTGAATGCTACCTTCCACGCTTTTGCCTTCTACTAATATCAAATGCGAGTGTGTCGGATTTTCACGGATATGATTTATCAGGAAGCCTCCGATCACAGGGACATACTTATTCACCTTGTCAGCACTCCCGATATCTGCCTGAAGCTTCCGTAAAGCCTGCTGCAACATCCCGTATGCCTCCCTATAGGATGCGCTGACAGGTCATACCTGCCAGCGCCAAATGATTAATTAACCTACAATGACAACCTGCTTTGCTTCGATTTGACGACTGAGCTGAGAACTTAAATATTGCTTGATTTCAGCAATGGCAACGATTTTCCACGCTCCGCCATCGGCTTCAAACAATGCCGCACTCGGACCGTCCTTCATCCTTAATACAAAAGCAGATTCCGGTTGCTCAACTTCGACAAAGGTTCTGAAAGGCTTGAGATATACCGGATTCGGCACCTTCACGTTTTCAACCGTTGCAATTCCGGCCTTCGCAGTTACTTGCTGGCTTACTCCATCGTCGCCAACACCAACAACCTTTTCTTCCTTGACGTTCCCGATCACTGCAAGCACGGATGCGCGCATATCTGTCTGCACAAAGCAGCTCTGCAATAAAATGTTGAATTGCTCAAGCCCGCAGAACTTGTCAAAAGGAATATCCGGCAACAGCGCCTGGGCATAAATCAAGGTGTTACGTTCAAGTTCGCGATTGTACCCGCCCACTACGCTAACATCCGTTGGCGACTTGACATGGATCAATACAGGCAGTTTACCGTCGAAATCATTTGTGATATATTCCACGATTCCGGATAGGTTGTGAACTTTCAAAGGGGTAACCGTCGGCTCGGTGATACGCTTAAGGTCATTATTGGTGTAAATCTGGCCATTAATTTCTTCCGTTTTAATAGGCGCAAATACTGGTGCAAGGCCCAAAATCTTTTCGATTGCTTCTTTAATCATTACAAAATCCCTCCGAAATATTATTGAATTACCTGAATACGCCGTTTACTACGTTTTTTAAACCTTCAGGAGCAGCGCCTGTACCATCTACGACAGCGCCTGCATTGTTCATCATCATTTGATTGCGATCTTGTTGAGTTAATAGCTCCGCTACTACTCCATTGCCCTGGTTGTCATAATCAAAAACGAATCGTGACGGAACGCCCTCTCTCGATGCCAGCGATGCAGTTACCTGCGTATCGACAGCAGCCGACTGACGGTCCTTATCCGGCTTGATGGTTAATTTGATTGTCAATGTCCGGTTTGCAACGGCGCTAGTGTTAGGGTCGAGCACGTTATCAGCGATGCGCTGAAGCTCATTTTTGATTTGTTCTGCAACCGCGCCGCCAGCTAGCGTATTAATGTTGATATTCATATGGATTTCACCTCCTCTCAATGAAGTAGGGAAAGGTTAGGCCGGAATGACGCGAGGCTTGCCAGACACGCGATGCACAATATGCAGCTGATGTGGCTCACTCTTAAACACGAGCCAGTTTTCTGGCGTCAGCTTTACATTGGCAATCGCCTGCTTCTGGCGCCTTGTCGGATTCTTCCCGTTCTTCACAGCTTCACCTCCCCCACTTTTTAATTGCGGGCTTCCGCTTAGCTTCTACTACAGCGGACTCAAAAAATATAAGAGGTTTGCCAGTATCCGGCTGAAGCTTGAACAACGTCCGCGCATGTCCCCAAATCTCAGTTACCTCTCCTACCGATCCGCAGGCCGTGCGCACTACATCGCCCTTAAGTATGTATATCATCCGGATACCCTCCCCTCTTGATGCTTGCCCCGCATCGTCCGACGCCCCGATCATGCCGATCTGAACGCCCGACGACAAAGGCAAACGCCTATGTCGCTTACTAGTCACCAATATTCATACAACCAATTGCGTCTGGACCACTTTCAGTCGTTCGTTGGCAATGTCAATATAGCGCTGCTCCTTCTCTATTCCAACAAAGTTTCTATTACACCTAGCTGCAGCCACAGCAGTTGTTCCGCTACCGATGCAGTTGTCTAGAATCAAATCACCATCGTTTGTGTATGTCCGAATGAGGTATTCGAAGAGTGCGACAGGTTTCTGCGTTGGGTGGTATCGTTCCCTGTCTCTCGGATAGTAAAGTACGTCAACCGGATAACGATCTGTTTGCCCCCCGCCTTCGGTACCGATATTCGTCTTTCCGTAGTTACTGCCATCACTTGTGTGTTTTTTGAATCGATTTACTGGCTTGTGCCCACTGGTCTTTTGAGGATTATACGTTGGCAATTTTTTATAAAAGACAAGTACGTTTTCATGTACCTTCAGCGGCATCCGCTTTGCATTCAGGAATCCGGTACTGTTGTTTTTTATCCAAATCCATTCATAACGAAGAAGCTGCAGGTTGCTGGCTCCCAGAACCTTATCGAATGGTGTTTGAGCTGTAAGAACAATCGCACCATGATCCTTAATCAAGCGGTTGTACTCAAACCAAAGCTTGTCCAACGGGATGACGCTATCCCAAGAATTTTCAGTGGTACCGTAAGGCAAATCGCAAAGGATCATATCGAAGCTCTTGTCAGGAAGAGTAGGCATGATCTCCAAGCAGTCACCATGAAATATTTGATTTTTCACGGCTAGTTAATCCCTCCCCAAATCAATTTTCGTATCCATCAAATAAACGAAATAGGTCTGTCCACAATAAGGGCAAGCTGGCTCCTCCGTTATCTTAGGGTCCGTTGCATATACCCCTTCGCAAATCTCACAACGATGAACAGATAGTATCTTGAAAACTGGCATGGTCACGCCTCCCTTCCAGATAGGTTCCCGTTCCTCCAGCTTCCCGAACCGACCGTTTGAACCGGATTCCCTCCTCCTGCTCGTCCAGCCAAAGATGGCACCATTTGCAAACATGGAACAAATCGTCTACCGCTGTCTTATGATCAATGAGGCGACGCCCTATCGTGTGCGCTCTCTCTGTTGCTAATCGGCCCTGACAACGTTCCCGCACCTCACATTTCTCGCCAGACCGCTCGCGCAGCTCCGCATCAACTTCCGCGCTGATCGCGCCGAGCTTCTTTTGTTTGGAGCTTGTCCGCCTGCTTTTGGCTGGCTTCGGTACCGGATTATAAGATGCTGCAAAATTCACCATTATGAAATTCCCCGTTGCCGCTTCCGGCTTGTCGTGCTATACTCCATGTATCCAATAATTTGCTTGTCCGAAAATGTCCAGTTACAGCTGGGCATTTTCGCTTTTCTAGCCCTTGAAATCTTAACCTCGTAAAATTCCAAAAATGTTGTAACAATCATTCCCGCGAATAACACCGCGCCTATCGCCTGCCACCACCAAGTATTAATCAACCAAATCCCTCCTTTATTAAGCTGCACCCGATACTTGCAAAATGGTCTGCAAGATCGTTACCGGATCAGTCCCGCCTACCAAGGCATAGCCGACGTCTTTCGCATTTGTCTTATCCAACCAAGTCAAAAATGTTTGCATGTCAGCAAGCTTATGTCCCTTCTCAAACTTGGATATGCAGCTGCGTGAGCGATTTAGTAACTCCGCCAACTTCTCTTGGCTCAGCCCAGCTCGCTCGCGACATGCATGTAACACCGCTCCAAATCCTAGCATCCTCCTACCCTCCTTTCGTTCCAATTTGGAACAGGCGTTCCGACTATTCTGTTGTAAAATAAAACCATACCGTAACTGCCTGTTTGCCTCTCATCCCCTGCCCGACATCGACAACGGTGTCGGGCAATTTTTTAGCAGAAACGCATTCGGATGGCTTCAAGCGCTAAACGCTTGTTGTTACTATCTAAGTAGTCCATGTCCGATAGATTGACTTTGTTACTATCGCTATACAGGTGCAGCGCAAGGTCGAGCATGAATTTTTCTGATTCCGACCATGGTTTGGACAAGGTTTTCAAAGCAGCCGTTTTGATGATTCCTTCAGGAATATTGAAATATTTCGCTGTGAAGTACATACGCAACTTATCATTCTGGCTAAACAGGTGCAGCGTGCCTTTCCAATGACGATCCTGCATAAGATGTGCTGGAATCGTTGTCGCTTGGTTTGTCATGATACAGCTCCTATGCTATTTGGTTTTTAAATATCTGGTCGAAACGTCGATCCAAGAACTCGGCCATCTTGCCAGCCTGGAAGCTCCAAAGCTGCCCTTTTGATTTGGGGTAAAACACAAACCCGCCAAACTCGACGTCTAATATCTTCCTGAATCGCGAAGGATAAAGAATATTCTCTTTAATCCACTCGCTCTTACGGTTAATGCGTTTTTCGACGTCTTGCATGTTCCAATAAACACCTGCAAGATCAGATCGTTTCAACTGCTCAAGCTCAATCTTGCTGATCAATACCGAATCGGCTGGAATCGGTATTGTCAGCTGAACACTTAGTTGCTGTTCCATGCCTTCATCCTCCTATGCACTATTTTCATTTGCCGATTCGTTTTCAGGAAACAATTCGTTTCTTTTTGGAGCAAAAAAAATATCATCTACTTTTTTTCTGTAAAAATCAGCAATTTTCTTTGCTAATTCTAAAGATGGGGTTCTAGCACCTCTTTCGATTGCTCCGAGCATTTGAGTGGTTATCCCGACACTTTTAGCAATCTCATTGCGTGATCTTTTACCTCGTAATTCAATTAATTTTCTTCTTACCATACCGTGTTCACCACCTTAGGAAACAATTCGTTTCTTTGTAAAGCAAATATAACAGAAACAAAACGTTTCTGTCAATGCTTTTAGAAACTTATCGTGTCTATCGTTGGAAACAATAAGTTTCATGGATATAATGATTTTAAGGAGTGATAGTTTATGCTTGGGGAAAGAATAGCAGCCTTGAGAAAAAAACGTGGACTAAGTCAGTATGAATTGGCAGAGCGTTTAGGGTTTTCTCGTGGAAAACTAGCAAATTATGAGCAAGGGACTCGTCAGCCAGACTATGACACACTAAATAAAATTGCTACTTTTTTTGAAGTAACGACTGATTTCTTGCTCGGTAGATCCGATGAAACTAACAAGCAAATCGTCCCTTATCAATTATTAGAGGAAACAAGTGAAATTGACGAAAAACTAAGCGAAGCATTGAGAAATCTAACTGATGAACACAAGGACTTATTGCTAAGACTGATCCAAAATATTAAAGAATGATGATTTCTTTTATCAACAATCGTACTTTATTGAACTCTGGTATATCCGGCATAATTGCCATTAAAGATTCAAGTTCTTTGATTGTAGCTGTTTTAATGAAGTCTTCAATTCCCATTGCTGATCACCTACCGTTTTTTATCAGTATAAACCGAACAAATGTTCCTGCACAATAAGTATTTTAAATATCACATTTCGTAAGGAGGTATTATGGCTCTCCCTAGGATCGGGAGCAGCCGCTTATTAGAGCATTTGACTCGTGTCGGATTGTCTCAAACTGATTTTGCTCGCAGATTAAAAGTGTCGGATTCATTTGTCTCCAGAATCATTAATGGAGAGCGTCACTTCAATCTTGAGAGAGCGAAACAGGCCTCTTGCATACTAGGGTGCGAAGTCGATGAATTAAACCATTGGGTGTACTAATAGGTCGGCTGTTGACGCTTAGGCGTCTCCCGCCTAGAAATTTTGACGTATGAGTCAAAACCAATTCATGATTCATCGTCCTTCTCATTATTCTAACATTTTATGTCGCATTACGCTGTCGTTTTATGACACAAAAAACAAACCAAATTTGTAACACATTTGGTTTGAAACTGGTTTTATTGTCTATTCGTGTCGAATTACTTCCTCCAATCGTCGAATATGTCTTCGTGGAATATAACAAATTTGATCTGAATTTTTAAAATATATTACGTTTCCCTCTATCTCTCGTATGCATTCTTTCTGAATTAACTTACTTTGATCTATTTTAACGAATCCTAACGGCTCCAGTAATATTTCTAATTGCTCCATGATTGTTCCGCTCAATTCTTCATTTTGAGTAGTCTTCATTACTATCTTTCTGTTCTCAATCCTCACAATCATAATTTCATTTTCCATGACAATCACCTCTTCGATGTATGTAGGTAGATTGTAACAACATGCGAATAACTCGGCATCAAACAATAATTTACAAAGGACTGATGCAAAGGTGAATGTCGAAAAGAAAACTAATAACAAAAAGCAAAAACGGCTTATTCGTATCATATTAGCAGCTGCGATACCTTGCCTGTTTATTTTGAGTGCATTAACATCCTCTTATTCTGATTATTCAAAAGCTCATTCTCTATTAGAAAGTAAGAATTACAAAGAAGCTATCGTACAATTTGAAAACCTAGGGGATTATAAAGACAGCGTTCAAATGGCGGCTGAAGCAAATTATCTATTGGGAACCCAACAGCTTAATTCAAAACTCTATAAAGATGCAGCATTAACATTTAAAAAAATCAAAGATTACAGAGATAGTGCAAGAATGAGTAAAGAGTCAACTTATATTTATGCGTTGGGCCTGAAATCTTCCAAAAACTATTCTGAATCGCTAAATGAATTTTTGAGTATTAGAGATTACAAAGATTCTGAAGCGCAAATAAAAGAAGTTACAAATTTGAAAGAATATTACGAAGACAGTTATCAAAGGCCTGAAATTAAATCACCTTCGGTCGGAATGACAAAACAAGAGGTTTTAGATTCTACTTGGGGAAAGCCAATCGATATTAATAAAACTACGACAAAATATGGAGTAAGTGAGCAATGGGTATACAAAAACTATAAATACATTTATTTTGAGGATGGCATCGTGACAACAATTCAAAACTAATGGAGTGAACATATGGCAAGCTACGTGAAGCGCGGCAAGACATGGCAATATACAATTAGCCGCATGATCAACGGTAAGCCCGATCCGATACGGAAGGGCGGATTTGCGACAAAAAAGGAAGCTCAGGTTGTCGCAGGTGAAATTGAAGAGAAACTACGAAAAGGCATCCAGCCACACTTGCGCATGGAACCATTTGATGAATATTATGAGACGTGGGTACGGGTTTTCAAACCTAATATTGCAAAGAATACACTTGAACGCTATTTAAACACTCACAAAACGCTTCAGGAGCACTTCGGAGGTGTTCCAATACAGGAGATAACCAAAAGGAGGTATCAGGAGTTTCTGAACGTCTACGGGGCTACCAGAACGCGAGAATCGGTTCGCAAGCTTAATACCCATATCAGAGCATGCGTCCGGAATGCGATTGACGAAGGAATAATTCAAGTGGACTTCACACGTGGAATTGCGTTAACTGGTTCAAAAGCCGGCAAAAAAGAAGAAGATAAGTACATTGATTATGAAGATGCTAAAAAATTGATAACGTATTTAAAAAATAACTTAGATACGTTGACAGATCACTTGATATTACTCGGGTTATCTTCCGGATTTAGATTTGGCGAGTTGGTCGGATTAACGAAAAAGGACTTTTTGTTCGAATCATCGGAAATACAAATTAATAAAACGTGGGGCTACACTAAAAAAATGAAAAAAGGATTTGGTCCTACGAAAAATGCCAAGTCAGATCGGACGATAAATATAGATCCCGAAACAATGGGCATATTTCAATCATTGTTGAACAGCATGCCTGAGAATCCGCCTGGTCTCATATTTTATAGCGCTAAATCAATGTACAAGTGTTTGAGCAATGGAGGCGCTAATAAAAGATTGGATTTGCTCCTAAATCAACTAGGCATTAGCTCGATGAGCATGCACGGCTTAAGACATACACACGCAAGCATCCTACTGTACAAGAAAGTTTCGATATATTATGTAAGCGAACGATTAGGTCATGCCGATATCGATACTACTATGAAATATTATGCTCATATAGTTAAGGAGCTGCGCGAAGAAGACCAAAAGAATACAACGAAAATTTTCACCGATCTGCTAACTTAAGATCATTTTACACACATTTTACACATACAAATAAAAAAACCCTTATGTATCAAGGGATTTCCGGATGTTTACAGCGTCCTCCTGGGACGTACTTTAATTACATTTATTCCAATTAGATAAAGCAGCGAAAGCACATTATTTTTCGAAATTGTGAGCTTCCACTGCTTTTTTATTTTGTATTTTAATAAAAGAGCGGCTCCTCATCTGAGGAGCCGCTCTTTTTTGTTATTACAACGTACTCTTATGAATACGTTAAATCCGGATGCTTTCTAGATCTTTATCCCCGTAAATATCTAATGAGTAATACATTCTCTTTTCTTTATAATCGAACATTCCGAATATAAAATTATGGAATACGCGGTACCCCGATCCTTCTCTTTCAATGGATTCGGAAGGGTAAGCGCTAGGATAGGTTTTTGAATACGTATCGAGGTATAAACCGACAACTGCTTTTTCCACATTCAAGTTATCGTGCAGCTCTTCCGCAATATAATACATCAGATCCGGTATAACCATATCATCCTTTTTTTGCATTTTCATCAAGCTGGAATAATCAGCAACATCCGTAATGGCTCCACCAATTAATATGTTCTTGGTATCCTCAGAATACGAAACAAACCAAGTGAACTCAAGATCTAAACCATCCTGGGTCAAGTAGCTATACTCATCATTCAGAAAATTTTCAATTTGCTTTGCCGTTGCAGATTGTGTACTTCCAGACGATGTTTCTCCTGGTGCTGCCGCAGTATAAGATTTAGATTGCTGAGGCTTCTTCAAAAATGTGCTTACATCCGTAGAAGGAATCGCTAAATTAATGGCCGCAGAACTTTCGACAAGCGCAGTTGTAATGCCCACTAGCTCGCCCCTCAAGTTAAATAAGGCTCCGCCGCTGCTGCCATGATCGATAGGCGTAGAAATTTGGATATAATTTTGGCCGTCGACCGTTCTGCTCTTCGTACTCACTACGCCGGAAGTGAGCGAGTTCGTAAAGCCTAGCGGCGATCCGATCGCCACGACCGATTCGCCCAATTTCAGCTTTGAGGAATCGCCGATTGTAACGGTGGGCAAGTTCAAATTAGACGAATCTATTTTGATCAAAGCCAGGTCTCTATCCTTATCAGCATTCAAAACAGTGCTGGATACATATTTTGCTTCATCACTTGTATAAATGACCGCTTTATGAGCTCCTTCGATAACATGATAATTGGTTATAATTTCACCTTTTGCACCGACAATTACGCCGCTGCCGCTTGCGATTGCTTTATTATTTTGATCGACTACCTCAATATACACTACCCGGTCGGACAGCTCGCCTATTTGCTCAATCGTCATATCTTGCGTTTTCGCAGGATCGGTAGGGGTTGGGGTAGGTGCCGGCGTAGTGGTCGGAGCAGGCGTTTCCGTCGTTGGCGCCGTTGCATTGCCAGCATTCAAATATATTTTTTTGCTTTTCACTTCAATGCCATACCCTAACGTTTCACTTACAAAACGAAGCGGCACATACGTTACACCCGATATTGCCTTAGGTGCCACATTTAATTTAAAGGAAGCCCCATTTGAATAAGCTATCGGATTATTGATCGTTAAAATAATTTCTGTGCTATCTTTTTTGGCATTGATCGTTTTGGTTTTGCCATTGTAGCTAATCGTTGCCCCTAAAGCTTCAAATAAATTGCGGAAGGGCACTAGCGTCGTGCCTTCACTAACAAATGGAGAATTGCTGAATGTCAGCTCTGTACCATCCAAATATACTTTCCATTTCCCTTCTGCTGCATAACTTGTTGTAGCACTTGGAATAAATAACGAAATCATAAGGATAAAAAATACTATTTTCTTCACTTCAAACATCCCTTCAGTTTATATGCTTCCTGCTTATTGAAGTATATTACAACATTGCTATGTAAGTAAAAGATTAATTTTAAAATAAAAATATTTTTACGAAATTATAGCATTCATTATCCGCGTAGAAAAAGAAAAGACACCACTTCTTCCCCAATTAACAGGAGAAATGGCGTCTTTAATTCCTAATCATTCAATTATAGCAACGATTTACTACTGTCTTTCAACGGTAAAACCATCTTTCTCAAGCATCGTCACGATACCGTCAGGGCCCAACATATGCAATACTCCTACTACTACAAAATAGGTCGATTTATCAGTGCCGTTCAAAAACCCTTTTACTTGATCCGTCATGCCTTTATTGCGGTCTTTAATCAAAGCATTGTAATATTCAGGCTCTTTGGCAACCTCTTCTGTCATTGAAACGAGGACATCATCGCTGCCGCTTACCCACATATCCGTTAAAGCATCAATGCCTGTAGACTCCGAAGGTGCTTGCTGGCTTACTGCATCTAGAGCTTCAACCAGCTGCTTCTCCTGCAATGCATCCGAAAAACGATCAAACATGGACAACTGGCCTTCTGCTGTCTCAAGGGAAATGACAGGGACATTCGCTTTATTCGCTTTTTCTGTAAAATAAAGATCTATGCCATTGCTAGTCTCATAGCCAGTACCCTGCATTTGCAGCGCAGCAATAGTTTGCGTTACTGCCCAAGGCTTATAAGGATCAAATGCATTTTCCGGCAATTTATTAGCCTTCAACAAGGCAACGATTTTCGCATATGTTTCAGCAGAGACATGATCCTTCAGCGTCGTGCCATCCGAGTAAGTACCCAGTTTGTTTGCATAAGTTTGCAATGCAGTTGCATCCAGCTTAGTCAAGTCTACTTCTACTGCGAGATGCTGTGCGGTTTTGAATGCCTCTTCAATTTCCGGGCGAAGCGGATACATGCTGTCTTTTGCCACGTGAATCGAACCAAGCAAGTAAACCGTATTGCCGTTCTTTTCTACTTTCCACAGGAAGCCTTTGCTGCCTTCGGCATTGACCTTAACTGTGAACGTAATCGTGCGAAGCGCTTTGCTCCAGTCTACTTGATAGCCAACTGCCTCACCAATGAAACGCAGCGGAATGTACGTTACATTTTTGATTGTTTTTGGAGCTACTTCAAGCTGTTTTTTCTCGCCGTTGACCGTAGCCGTTTTGTTGCCAATTTGCAGCGACAGGTCTACGCCCTCTTTGGTAGCGGTTACCGTTTGCGTGCTTTTGTTCCACACGACCTTCGCATCAAGCTCTTCCAATATCGGACGCATAGGCACGAGCGTGCTGCCCTTTTCAATAACAGGCTCGAAATTGTCAAATTTGACTTCGCTGCCATTAATAATGACGCTTATTGGCTTCTCAGCCGCATGTACAGGAGTAAACAGGGAAAAAGCTACAAATAATGACATGATTAAAGCACTAATTTTTTTCATTTGGACTCCTTATAAAATACGAATTAGTAGAGAAGAATGCTGCTTGCCCGTTGTAAAAGCCTAAAAGCCCCCCCTTTCACACTTTTATCATTCCATCCCTCTTGGTAAGTTTACCCTCTTCATCCACAGGTTTCAATACCCGCCGCCGCCGCTTTTGTCAATTAAATCCATATTTAAAGCCTATGGTTTTCTTGAAAATAAAAAGCGAATGCTTACCGCATTGTACACGCCTTAACCATTCGCTTTTTGGCGAATCCGTAAGGCGAAGCAGTAAAGCATTCGCTATCAGGTTATTAAAATGTTCGCATACAGCTTTTGGCTAGCTAACGTCAAAAATAGCTTATCTTTGATTGCCGCGACGTTTGCCAGTCGGATTATTTTGCGCATCATGCTTAGGATTTTTATCAACGACCTGCTCGGCAAACTTTGGGTTTACGTCAAATTTCAAGCTTTTATCCTTAGGTGATTGACTCATCTTCTGTTCCCCCTCCCATTGTCGCCTCATGAAGCGGCAGTCCCATCTGCTCGATATGATGCTTCGTTGATTCTGTGCCATACTCATGCAGAAGCTGATAAATTTGGACAATTAAAGAATCGTAGCCGTAGTTCATTTCTTCATCACTAGCCGGGCTGAACGGTGTTTTGGCAAAATGGAACGTCTGCAATTCATCCATGCTCGAAAGCTCCTCAAACAGCTCCTGCAAGCGGATAAACTCCCGTTCGTTCGCCATAATCTCCAGCTCGTAGGCTGCCGCGCCCTGATCCTCAAGAATTTGCCCAGCCTGGACGGATACATAATATTTTCGGCGGGTTTGATCCAATCCATCGCCTTGTCTCATTTGCAAGCTGACACTCCCTTCCAAATTTATGCCGCAAACACAGCTGCTTGCCGCGCCGCCATCCCTAGCTTCCCCAGATGGACAGACATTTTATGCCTTTTTTCAGCATATGACTATTATTATCGCGACTGGAGTCCTGCAGAAGAGAGGGATGAGGGCAATGTGTGGAATAACCGGCTGGATTGATTGGACGCGCGATCTAACCCAAGACAGCAGCATTTTGGAAAAAATGACAAAAACATTGGAGCTTCGCGGGCCTGACGCCTCAGGCACTTGGATATCAGCGCATTGTGCGCTTGGACACCGGCGGCTTAGCGTGATCGATCCGGAAAATGGCGCCCAGCCAATGATTCGGCGCACTGAAGACGATGATCTATTTATCATCGTCTATAACGGCGAATTATACAACGCAGGCGAGCTGCGCAAGGAATTGGAGGCTGCTGGAAGCAAATTTACAACGACCTGCGATACAGAGGTGCTGCTTCTTGCTTTTATGCATTGGGGCAAAGCTTGCGTCGAACGGTTTAATGGCATATTCGCCTTTGCAATATGGAATGTGGAAGAGCAGGAGCTTTTTTTGGCTCGCGACAGACTTGGCGTCAAGCCTTTGTTCATCAGTCAGGCAAACGGGCTGTTTCTGTTCGGCTCAGAACCAAAGGCCATATTAGCACATCCAGACGTGCTGCCGGAGGTCGGTGCTGAAGGGCTTGCTGAGCTGTTTATACTTGGTCCTGCACGTACGCCAGGCCAAGGCGTCTATAAGCATATTACCGAGCTGCTGCCAGCCGAGTGCATGACCGTGTCGCAGGCGGGCATCCGCAAAGCGAAATATTGGAGCCTCGAAAGCTCGCCACATACGGAAAACGTTCAAGAAACGGCCGAGCATGTCCGCGACCTGCTCCGCGATACGACCGAGCGCCAGCTCGTATCGGATGTCCCGGTGTGCACACTGCTGTCTGGCGGGCTGGATTCCAGCGCCTTGACGACGCTTGCAGTGCAATATTACGAGCAGACCGGGCAAGGAAATGTTCATACGTTTTCAGTCGATTATGCGGATAATGCCAAGCATTTTAAAGCTCATGCGTTTCAGCCAAACAGCGACGCCCCTTGGATCGAGCGTATGACCACCTACCTCGATACCATCCATCATCCGGTGCAGTTTGATACGCCGGAGCTGGTAGCCGCTTTGCGGGATGCCACCTTCGCCCGTGACCTGCCAGGCATGGCGGACGTCGATGCTTCGCTGCTTTTGTTTTGCCGTGAAATTAAAAAAGAAGCGACCGTCGCCATTTCTGGTGAGGCGGCCGATGAAATTTTTGGCGGCTATCCATGGTTCCACCGCGAGGATGCGCTGAACGCGTCCACCTTCCCATGGTCGCTCGCCTCGAATATGCGCGCCAGCCTGCTCGCCCCGGATGTGGAAAAATGGATTAAGCCGCTCGATTATATCGGCGACCGCTACGCCCAAGCGGTAGCAGAAGTGCCCCATCTGGATGGCGAAAGCGAGGCTGTACGCAAAATGCGGCAAATGTCTTATCTCAACATTACCCGCTTTATGCCAACGCTGCTGGACCGGAAGGACCGCATGAGCATGGCTGCCGGACTGGAAGTCCGCGTGCCATTTTGCGACCATCGCCTCGTGCAGTATGTATGGAATATTCCTTGGGATATTAAAACATCGGGAGACCGCGAAAAAGGCATTTTACGCAAGGCTCTCCGCGGCGTATTGCCAGACGATGTGCTGACACGCAAAAAAAGTCCGTATCCGAAGACGCATAATCCGAATTATTTAGCGGCTGTCAAAGGGCTGCTGCTTGACCTATTAAACGACTCCTCCTCCCCATTGCTCCCGCTCATTGATGTCAAAAAAGTGCGCGAGCTCGCCGAGTCTGCTGACGCCAGCTCCAATATCCCCTGGTTCGGCCAATTAATGTCTGGCCCCCAGCTGTTTGCTTATTTGTATCAAATGAATCTGTGGCTGAAGGAGTACAGCATTCGTATTAAATGATGCTACCGTTGTCGAAAACGGAGAAAGATCAATAGAACTTTCAATAAACAGCATTATGGATGCAGTAGATGAAATTATAGTCGTTGATACGGGCTCAAAAGATGAAACACTTGCCATTCTCAAACGGCTAGCTGAGGAACAAGAAAAAGTGCAGCTGCAGATCAAGGAAATGCCCGCCTCTGGATGCAGCTTGGAAGGGAAATGAAATCGTTTGACCCCGCCAAGGCGCTTCATTTTTTAAACCGCGCAGAGTCGCTTACAACAAATGAAGGCCTGCTGAAATGGATACGTGAAAGCAAAAACGGACTATAAAAAAAGGAAGCGGCACGCCTCGCAGCGTGCTCGCTTCCTTTTTAGTTATGAGTAGCCCTAATTTTTGCGCTGCTAGACCAGCTTCGGCAAAAGCTCCTTAAGCGCATTGCCGCGATGGCTGATCTGCTGCTTCTCTTCCTTGGACAGCTGCGCCATGCCGCGATTAAGCGTTGGCAGCCAAAACAATGGATCGTAGCCGAAGCCGCCATCCCCGCGCGGCTTGTCCATAATAAAGCCGTCAACGGTTCCTTCGGCTTCCATAAACTCGCCCGTCGCTGGATCGTACAGCGCCAGCACGCATACAAACTGCGCACGGCTCAGCAGCTTCGTGCCATCCTCCAGTGCCTCCGCCGCTTCAGGCAACGCCAAGCGGTTCAGCTCCGCTAGCAGCTTCGCATTATTCGAGCTGTCCGTAGCTCCTTCGCCAGAATATCTGGCTGAATATACGCCTGGAGCACCGGCAAGCGCTGCTACGCTCAAGCCGGAATCATCGGCGAGAACTGGCACCTGGAAGGCATCGCCCGCCGCCTTCGCTTTAATTCGCGCATTTGCCGAGAATGTATCGCCATCCTCCACAATATCCGCAAACTCTGGGTATTCGTTCAGGCTGACTACGCGCTTGCCAAGCTTCGCGAATGCGTGGGCAAATTCCTGGACCTTGCCCTCGTTTTTCGTAGCAATCAGAATGATCTCGCTGCTTAGCTCCATCATTTCTCTGCTCCTCCTCCGATCAGCCCTGCTGCTTCCCCAAGCACCTCGCGCTGCTTTGCAATCAGCTCAGCAATGCCGCCCTCCGCCAGTTCCAGAAGCTCATTCAGCTCCTTGCGGGAAAATGGCGCGTCCTCGCCTGTACCTTGAAGCTCCACAAATTGGCCGCTTCCCGTCATCACGACGTTCATGTCCACCTTGGCCTTAGAGTCCTCGTCATAAGCAAGGTCCAGCATCGGCTGATCTTGAATAACGCCTACGCTCACCGAAGCCAAATAATCTGTAATCGGATATTTCGTAAAGGTGACGTTCGTCGACAGCTTGTTCACTGCCAGACAAAGCGCGAGAAAAGAGCCAGTGATCGAGGTTGTGCGCGTGCCTCCATCCGCTTGAATGACATCGCAATCGAGCGTAATCGTTCTTTCTCCAAGCGCCTGCAAATCTACGACAGACCGCAAAGCTCTGCCAATGAGACGTTGGATTTCCATCGTACGGCCCGTCAGCTTGCCCTTAGCCGCCTCCCGATGATTGCGCGAATGGGTTGCTCTGGGCAGCATCGAATATTCCGCTGTAATCCAGCCTTTGCCCTGATTTTTCATAAAAGGAGGCACACGCTCCTCCACGCTTGCTGTACAAATGACCTTCGTTTCTCCGACCTCAATTAGGACGGATCCTTCCGCATATTTATTTACGCCCGCCGTAATGGTAACCGGTCGCAGCTCATTGGTTTGACGCCCATCTGTTCTCATCGTAATGCAGCCTCCTAGCCTATGTTTCAACACAATACTACCCATTTTACCAAAGTAAAACTAGAAAAGCATCCGTAACCGCAAAAAGAGAGCGCCTATGCGCCCTCTCCCTTTCTTGAAGCCATCACGTAAGGCTCCTTTGCATTTACTTTTATGATTTCATCGCATTCACATGATGCGGTCTGCCGACTGGCTCGTTGTAAGAAGTATTCTGATCATCTACAACGTTCGCTTCACCGTTCAACCGGATTTGAACTTTCGCTGCTCCTGTATTTTCTGTCACAGATAAGACGACGGCCTGCAGCATTTCAGCAGGAGCATTTTGGCCGCTCTCATAGGCGGTATCTTGAAGATCCACCGTTACAGTATCATCCTTCTGCTCAATACTTGTAACCTGAACATCATTGGTCATGACGCCATTCAGCTGCTTGCGGTTAAGCGGGCCGGCAATCAGTTCCTCCACCGCTGCCTTCACCGTCGACTCGGGCCTTGCGATTAGCCTTGTAACGGGAACATAATATTGCTCTTCATTGGATGTTTGGGAGGAGAAATACAGCGTAACTGGCGTTGAGTAAGCCGAGCTGACGCCATCTGCTGTTTCCAGGTTGATGCCGACTGAGCGAGTAAGCGGACGGTCCAGCGGGAAACCATCAACCGGCATTTCACTCAGCTTGCTGCCCTCGTACCATAGCTCCACCTTTTCAATTCCGGTCATCGCCGTCAGCGTCCACGTAATGGCTTCAACGATTTCCCGTTCTTTCGTTGCCGTATAATCTGCAAAAGGAGCGGAAAACTCTACTGTAGCCATCTTCAACTGCGGATCCACATGGTAGGATTTAATTTGAGTACCTTGTGGAATCACAGCCTGAAAATCTTCCGGAAGCTGGCTTTCATAAGCGCCGCCATCGACCATCATTTCCAGCGCCTTCTGCCCGGCCGCTTCTTTGCCGCCAAGCGTCGTACGCAGCGAGATTGGTGCAAGGTATCCATTTTTGTCCTCTAAGTATACGGTCAACTGCGTTTCTTCTCCCTGTGGATTTACGCTGCTTGTCTGTCCTGTATTCGTACCGTCAATGACGTTGGTTGATTCCGTCTGAGGCGGGTCAATCTCCTTGCTTGTCTCCGTTGAGAACAGCCCGCACCCTGCGCTCAGCAGAGGCACAACCATAACACCGCTTATCGCGGCAAGGCGAATCCATTTCGTTTGAACCATTTTGTTTTTTCCTCCTCTAGTGATTTTTGCCGCATGCGGCTTTGTACAACTCTCATTTTGTAGTAATATGTATACGAGCCCTTCCCCGTTTTAGACCAGTTTTGTCCACAAAATTACATCCAATAAGGGGGACACCAAGATGACAACACCACAACCATACAGCTTGAACAGCCGCAAGGTTGCCGAAGCGACGGAGGAGTGGCTTGTAAAGCGCGGCATTACGAAAATCGCCGTGGCCCAGCTCGTGCATTTTTTGCAAAAGGATTATTTCCCAGAGCTAACAATCGATGAATGCATCGTAAATGTTGACGCTGTTTTATCCAAACGCGAGGTGCAAAATGCAGTGCTCACCGGCATCCAGCTCGATATGCTCGCCGAGGAAGGCAAGCTGCTGCCGCCGCTTCAGGAGATGATTAAAAACGATGAAGGGCTATACGGCTGCGATGAAATTCTCGCCTTGTCCATCGTCAATGTATATGGAAGCATCGGCTTCACAAACTTCGGCTATATTGACAAGCTGAAGCCCGGCATTTTGAAAAAGCTTAACGATAAATCGAGCGGCGATGTACACACCTTCCTCGATGATATTATCGGTGCCATTGCAGCCTCAGCTGCAAGCCGCATTGCTCATCGAAAGCAAGCGGAGCGTGAAGGAGCAACTAATCCCCCGCTCGATTAAAAGTCGGATAGATAACGAACAGGCGCCGCGTCTTGCCAAAGACGCAGCGCCTGTTTGATGTCTACCAGATAAAAGACTGCTTGCGCGTTTCACTAGCGCTCCCGATGCCCTCTCTCTCCCATCAACCATTCCGCCTCTCCATTTTCTTTTTTCTTTTTCCTTTAGGTATTCGGCATAAGCCACTCGGTATTCGACTTTCGACTTTCGGCACTCATGATTTCAGGTTTCAGGTTTTTATTTTCTGATTTTTACTTTTTGATTCTTAATTTTTTGCTTTTTGCATTCTGCAATCTGCATTCTGCTTTCTGCTTTCTCGTATGGCCATGCAAATTGTTTGCTCTATTTTTTGCTTTATGCTGTTATCCCCTTAGCTCAGAAACCAGGCTTTCGTACGCAATCCCCCTTTTCTGAGCTAAGGGGATAACTCCCCAAAGCGAACAAAAGACAATATTTATTTTCCCCTTCAAGCTCAACCATTCCTCACGCTTTCATTGCCTGGAATAGGCAATAATCATTCCTACCGCAAGCTACACCTCGCGCCGCTAAACAGCGTTGATTTGTAATCGCTTACATGATCAAAAGAGAACCTTTCCGCCTCTTTTCAGCTGAAAACGAGATTTTACAAAAAGCATGCCTGGGGACTATGATCATCATTGCACCTGCCTCAAACCGAGTCGCTTGCGGAGAGAACAAGCAGCTTTTTTTTCCATGGTGAAAAAACTTATAACAGGAGATAGTAGCAATAACATGCTCTGCATAAATGCTTTATACTCTTACGACTAACTGCTGGCGGTGACCTGAAATGATGACTTTTTTAAAACGGCTTTTAATTGGACGGCCGCTCAAATCCAATGAACTGGGCGACCAGAAACTGATCAAGCTGAAAGCGCTGGCCATTCTTTCGTCGGATGCCCTCTCCTCCGTTGCCTATGGACCGGAACAAATTTTGATTGTCTTAATAACAGTAAGTGCTGCTGCATTCTGGTATTCAGTACCAATTGCTGCTTTCGTGCTCATTTTGCTGCTGGCGCTTATTCTGTCTTACCGGCAAATTATTTTCGCCTATCCGCATGGCGGGGGCGCATATGTCGTATCCAAAGAAAATCTCGGCATTTTCCCCGGATTAATTTCAGGCGGATCCTTGCTAGTGGACTACATATTGACGGTAGCGGTCAGCGTCTCCGCTGGAACCGACGCCATTACGTCGGCTTTTCCCAGCCTCCATGAGCATAATGTGTTGATTGCTGTTATTTTCGTCATTTTAATTACGATATTGAATTTGCGTGGCGTGACCGAGTCGGCATCCATTCTCGCCTACCCGGTATATTTGTTCGTTCTTGCGCTGTTTATTTTAATCGGAGCAGGTATTTACAATATTTCAACCGGCCATGTGCCGCCTGAGCTGCATACGCCGATTGGGACGCCAGTTGCAGGCATCAGCTTGTTCCTGCTGCTGCGTGCCTTTGCGTCTGGCAGCTCCGCGCTCACAGGGGTAGAAGCCATTTCCAATGCGATTCCAAACTTTCGCGACCCGGCTCCCCGGAATGCTGCAAAGACGCTCTCATCCATGGGCATTTTGCTGGCTATTCTTTTCTCTGGCATTGTGTTCCTTGCCTATTATTACGGCATTAAACCGGCGGTAGAAGTAACCGTCGTTTCCCAAATTGCTGAGCATACGTTTGGGCGGCATTTTATGTATTTCTTCATTCAAGGCACTACGGCGCTGATTTTGATTTTGGCAGCTAATACAGGATATTCGGCTTTTCCGCTGCTCGCGGTGAATTTGGCTAAAGACAAGTTTATTCCGCGGATGTTTACGGTCAGGGGCGATCGCCTTGGCTATTCCAATGGCATTATCAGCCTTGGCGTGCTTTCCATCCTGTTGATTATTGCTTTTGGCGGTCAGACCGAGCATTTGATTCCGCTTTATGCGGTCGGGGTATTCATTCCATTTACCTTGTCCCAGACGGGGATGATTGTGAAATGGATCCGCCAGAAGCCGAAGGGCTGGGTCGTGAAGCTGCTTATAAACTCGGCAGGGGCGCTCATCAGCTTGATCGTCACAATGATGTTCTTTTTGACGAAGTTCGCTCAAGTATGGCCTGTGCTCGTGTTTCTGCCGATTATTATTTATGTGTTTCACCGAATTAAAAAGCATTACAACGCCGTCGGCGAACAGCTGCGGCTCACCACGTGCGAGCCTGCAATGCCCATCGAAGGCAATGTGCTGATTTTGCCTGTGGCCGGAATGACACATGTTGTCGATAATTCCATTGCTTATGCCAAGTCACTGTCCGTGAATCAAATTATTGCGGTGTATGTGCCATTTGAGCGGGAGGAAGGCGAAGCGTTCGAGGAAAAATGGAAGGATTGGCAGCCGGACGTGCGATTAGTCGTATTGCATTCGCCTTATCGTTCGGTTATGCAGCCGCTGCTGAAATTTATTGATACGGTGGAGCGCAAGGCCAGCCAGTCCAGCTACCGCGTGACGGTGATTATACCGCAATTTATCCCGAAACGCGGCTGGCATAATATTTTGCACAACCAGACGAGCTTTATGATTCGCGCCCTGCTGCTGCACCGCAAAAACGTCGTAGTTACGACCGTTCCCTATCATCTCAAAAAATAAATAACGCCCGCACGCTCCGTACGCGATATCCGGCCCGACTGCTCCAGCTCATACAAATGGGCGAGCGTCTCGGCCATAGCAAAACGGTGCTGATGCGGGCTTTGTTGTGCCCGTGCACCGAAAGATCGTCCACACACCTCAAAGCCTGTGAGCGGCTCCTCCAGCATCAGCAGCATTTGCTCAAGCCGCTGCACATGATGCTGCTTAATTTCTGCGATTCGGCCAGCAAATGTCGTGAACGAATCATAATGCCCTGGAAAAGCGCGCTTAACCTCATATTCGCTTAAGCGATCCAGGCTTGCCAGAAAATCGCCAAGCGGATTCATCTCCTCGCCAGGAACGACGCTAATATTGGGAGTTATGCGCGGAAGCACCTGATCGCCGCATATCATCCATTTTTTGTTGGCTTCATAGAAACAGAGTTGGCCATAGGCATGTCCTGGCGCATCAAGCAGCTCCCACTGTGAACCGCCAAGCTCAAGCGTCTCGCCAGCCTCTATATACCTGATTTGATCTTGCTGCGGCTGCGGCGAAACTTTTTCCTGAAAGCTGCTTAAGTTGCTGCTAATTTCGTCAATGTAGTGCTGCGGCATGCCATGCAGCGCAAATAATTCAGCAAGCTCTCCTGTCATTGTGCTGCCCTCTCCCCATAAGTGCCTAACATAGCGATGGGCACGCCGGGACATCAAGACTGGTGCGCCGCTTAACTCGGCAAAATAGCCCGCGAGACCGTAATGATCAGGATGCTGATGCGTAAGGACGATGCGCGAAATTTGCTCTGGCACAATCGAATGGTCCGCAAATACCGCTTCCCAAACCGCAAGCGTCTCCTCCGTTCGGAGACCAGGATCGATAAGCGTATAACCTCCCGCAGGCTCAGTAAATACATAGCTGTTTACCGTTTTTAAGGCAAAGGGCAGCGGAAGCCTCACTTGCAGCAGACCATGCTCCCATTGCACCGCTTGAGCCGCCATTACGCATTAGCCTTTCCAAGCATAATAAGGCGCGGCGAGTTCAGCTCATCATAGGCTGAGCCATCAACGTTGCCAAATGTTTTCTCCAGCACAAGGCCTGCCTCGGCGAACGCCCGCTCAAACCACGTGAGCGAATACAGGCGAACCTGCTCATCATAATGGCGATTGTCTGCCTCATCGCTGCTTACGGCAATTTCTATATGCTTTTTGACCCAGCCATCTTCAATTTTACGCTGCTCGCGAATGACCCAGCCGGACTCTGCATCCTTGCGCTCCGATGCCGAAACGAGATTACGCTCTACATAAGCCGGATTCAGAAAATCAATTAGAAATGGCGCACCCGGCTTCAGCATGCGGCGAATTTCCCGCAGCACCTGCACGTTCTCTTTTTCATCTGCAAAATAGCCAAACGACGTAAATAAATTAACCGTTCCCTCGAACGTCCCCGATTCGAAAGGGAGCTGGCGCATGTCGCCCTGCACCCAGGTTACGCGCTGCAACGCATCATGCTTCCTCGCTTCGCTAAGCAGCGGATCCGACAAATCCATCCCCGTCACTTCATAGCCGCAGTCTGCCAGTGCCAGCGCATGGCGTCCCATGCCGCAGCCAATGTCCAGCACCTTTGCCTTAGCCGGAAGCTGGAGCCACTGCGCCATCAGCTGTACCTCCTTGTAGGCGTTGTCCCAATCCCGATGCTTATAAACAACCATATAATCGCTTCCAAAACTCTGCTCAAACCAGTTGGACATATGTATTCTCCTCTACCCTTGCAATTCACTTCTCATCCCTTCATTGTACTGCACTTTATGCTACTTAGGCAAAAGGATGCCCTGTAATGATTCACTCCAATGGGTATAATTACAGGTCGCCTGGCGCACCTTAAGCCCGTGAGCGACAAGCTGGAAGCTCGCTTTGCCCATTTTGCTGCTAAGGAGGAAACCCTATGATCGACCACATTCGCCTGCTGTTTGCCCAATCGGTTGACCTGAAGGTGCAACAGCTCAAAAATGACGATTTGATTATCGAAATTGCCTATATCTCCTCTTTATGCGACGATCAAATGATTAGCAATTATGTGCTAGTACCTTTTATGAAGGAAGAGGTGCCTTACGATAAACAGCTTCGTACGATTAGCGACTATCTAGTCGTTGATGATCCAGCTACGTGGACCGATTTGCTGCTGAAAGGCAATATTTTAATAGAAGCTCAAGGCATCGTTTACTCGCTTTACACAGCGAAAATTATTAGTAATGAAAGTACCCAAACCCAAGTAGAAAGTGCAATTCAAGGTCCGCAGCTTGCGTTGAACGAAGATTTGAAAAAATCGCTTAACCTCATCCGCAGCATGTACCACTCTCCTGAGCTGTGTGTAGAAGAGCACACCGTAGGCTCGCTGTCGAAGACGGAAATTATTGTGCTGTTTGATCAGCGCCGCGTCGATCCTACTGTATTGAATCAGTTGAGGCAAAGACTGACGAAAGCGCAAACCGAAATGCTGCAGGCCGCAGGAGAGCTGGAAACGATTTTAACCGGAAAGCAGTGGCATCTGTTCCCTACCGTCCTGATTACCGAGCGCCCGGATCGCATTACGACGGCTATCTCCAATGGTAAAATCGCCATTCTCATTAAAGGAAATATGTTTGCTCTAGTGCTGCCTGTCACCTTTTTTGACTTCATGCATGCAGTCGAGGATAACTACGAAGCCTTTTGGATGACTCGCACGCTTATTTTACTGCGCTATGTTGCGGTTGTATTGACCATTACGCTGCCTGCCCTCTATGTATCCATTATCTCTTACAATCCAGAGCTCTTTCGGGTACAGCTGGCACTCTCCATCGCCGGAAGCCGCTCGGCTGTACCCTACCCGTCCTTTATCGAGGTAATGGTTATGCTATTTATGATCGAAGCGCTAATTGAGGCCAGCATTCGGCTGCCCCGCTATATTGGTTCAACAGCTACGACCGTCGGAGGACTTATTTTGGGACAGGCGGCCCAGCAGGCCGGTCTCGTCAGCAGCATTATGATTATTGTGACCTCCGTCGTCGCCATTTCCAATTTTGTCGTTCCGGTCAATTCCTTGTCATTTGCCATCCGCTTTCTGAAATATCCGCTCATTGTGATGGCCATCTTTTTCGGCATTACCGGTGTTACCGTTGGCTCATTCATGTACGTGGTCTATTTATGCAATTTGCGCAGCTTCGGCAAGCCTTATTTCCGCATGTTTGCAGGCACAAAATCACAGTCAGGGGACATTGGGCAGGTGAAGGTGGAATGACACGCTACTTCTTTTACAACTTTTTTCTGACCAGCTTCGTCAACTTGATGCTGTATGTGCCGCATATTCTAATCGAACACCGCTACAGCGGCGCTGTCTCCTCGATGCTGATTTCCGGGGCCACCGGAACTTTGCTAACCTATGCCTATACTGCTGCGCTAGCGCATTTTCCCGGCATGGGACTGCCTGAAATTTTACGGGCCTATTGGCCGCGGTGGCTCGTCTCGCCCATTATGGTTTATGTGGCGATTATTTGCTTCGTATCGTCTACTATTGTCGTGGCCGCCTTTGCGATCATGATCAACCGCTTTTTCAATCCGGAGCTGAATCCGCTGGTCATTTTATGCCTGCTCGTTATTGCCTGCAGCTATGCGGCCTCACGCTCGACGTTATCCGTACAGCATATTATCGAAGTTGGACTGCTGCTCAATGCGCCGATTATTTTTTTCGTGCTGTTCAAAATGGTGAGAAGCCCGCAGCTAAATTGGGATGCCATTCATACCGTCGCCAATTTTGTCATGGTGCGTCCAGAGCTTGGCTCTATTGCCGCCGGGGTATTTGTATTCACCGGATTTTTCAACCTGTCGATTTTCAATCGTCTACTGCCGCCGAATTTCAGCTATACGTATCGCTGGCTCGTACCGATATTTGGCATGATAATTTTGAGCATTTCCTTCTTCGTGCCAATCGGATTCCATGGCACTGAAGCGGTAGAAGAATACCTTTATGTATGGAGCATGACTGCTGACTCGATTACGCTGCAATACGGCTTTATCGAACGGGTATTGTTTCTGTTCCTGATTGTGTATCTAAATCTATCGCTCATTTATACGATGAGCTGCTGGCATCAAGCGATGGAATTTATTAAAAGCTGCTTCCCCAAGCTGAAGATGGCAACCGACTTCGAGGAAACGCCCGTTATCAACTATATGATTTGCGGCGTGTTTGCTATAGCTGCCGTATTTTATTTATATTTCAGCGATGAACGTTTAGAGTTTATGTTTACACGCTATTGGCTGACGGCGATGCTGTTTTCTTATATAGCCATCGTGATTTCCGTGTTCATGCTTAGCCGAAAGGAGCGTAAATCCGCATGAAGATGCGCTGGTTAAAGCTCATGCTGCTGGCTTTGTGCATGCTGTTGGCCTGTACAGCATTAAGCGGCTGCGGCTTTAAGGATATTGACAAACGTTATTTTATCGTGGCGATGGGTATCGATTACAGTGGCAAAAAACAAAATCCTTTTCTCATTACGCTGCGCCTCGCCATTGCCTCGCCAAAAATCGAGCCGGGGGCTGGCAAAGCGCAAGTTGAAACAATTGAAGCCGCAAGCATCGCCGAAGGTGTGCGCATGCTCAAAGCCCATGTGGACAAGGAATTGGACTTTGGCCATTGCAAAATTTTTCTCATCGGTGAGCGCGTTGCCTATAAGGATTATTCCCCTGTGCTGGATTGGATGAAAAGACGGCGGGATATACAAAGTATTGCGAATTTGGCGATTGGCAAGCCGGATGCCCGGACGATTTTGAAAATTAATCCCCAGGCGGAGCGCTATCCGGGAAATGCGCTGTTTCTAAGCTTCGGTGCAGATGGAACGGACAATCCCTATACATATGTAGAAAATCTTTCGGATCTGACGAGGCGCGTCATGGAAAAAGGTCTGGACCCCGTCCTGCCAATTATTCGTAACGAAGGCACCAGCGGCTATATTATTAACCACACGGCGCTGCTGGATAAATCAAAAATCAAGCTAGTCCTAAAACCGGAAGAATCACAGCTATTTAACCAGTTGGCTCAAAACTACGAGAAGTCTTCGATTCAAGGAAGTTTCTCAAACAATCGGATTGTGGGAGCCATCAGCAAAATTAAAAGCCATTATCACTTTAGCGAGCATAATGGCAAGCTTCAATTAAACATGGACGTTCGCATAAAAGCGCTTATGGAGGAAGCACCTCCACATTTGTTTGAGCAGGGCTGGGGGCAGGTGGAGCAAAAGCTAAGCCAGGACTACTCCAAATTGACGGATAAGCTGCTGATAAAAATACAGCAGGCTGGCGTCGATCCTTTCGGCTTTGGCCTGCATTACAGGGCGACTCATGGTGGCGAAGCAGCCTGGAAGCAATGGGAAAATATTTACCCGACGCTGCAATTCGCCGTCAATGCCCGAATCAAAATCGAAGGGACCGGCCTGATTAAATAGGCTGCGGTCCCTTCGTTTGTTATGTAGGCTATGCCATGATTAGTCGGCTTTCGAAGCTAGCCGGTCCGTCTGGCGTAGCTGCTCAATCGTGCGGACGCCAATGCCGAACATCGCCGCCTTTAATTCAAACTCAATTCGCTCAAACTGCTGGGTAAGCTGGCGAATTGACAGGTCGGTCGTCCCATGCACCGCTTGCGGCAATAAGACGCGCCCAAAGCCAGCGAGATTCGCTCCAAGCGCAATCGCTTTAGCCGCATCAACACCATGCCTTAATCCGCCGCTCGCTATGACATTCATATGCGGCAACGTGCTGCGAATCGCGCTAACGCTTTCCGCTGTCGGAATGCCCCAATCGGCAAATGCCTCCGCAGCTTGCCGGCGCAATCCATCACCCGCCCGGTATTTCTCGACCTGGCTCCATGAAGTTCCCCCCGCTCCAGCGGCGTCAATAAAGGAAATGCCTGCATTCGCTAGCATTGCGGCGGTACCCGCATCAATGCCCCAGCCTACTTCCTTCACACCGACTGGCACAGGGAGGGCGCGGCATACTTGCTCAATTCGCCGTCAGCAAGCCGCGGAAGTCCGTGTTGCCTTCCGGCTGAAAACCTCCTGCATGCTGTTGACGTGAAGCACGAGGGCATTCGCCTCTGCTATGTCAACTGCACGCAAGCAATCATCCGTACCGAAGCCGTAATTCAGCTGTACCGCTCCGAGATTGGCGATGATCGGTACCGAAGGCGCCTCCATTCTAATATGGAAGGAGGCTGCCAAGTCCTCACGCTCAATAGCGCCCGCATGGAACCGAGACCAATCGCCCAGCCTCGTGCCTCGGCAGCCTCAGCCAGGCGGCGGTTAATAGCCCCAGCCTCCGAGGTGCCTCCGGTCATAGAGCTGACGAGCAGCGGCGCTTTCATCGGCGAATTGAACCACTCCGTCTTAAGTTCAATTTCCTCAATGACAGCTCAGGCAGCGCATTATGACGGAACCGCAGTCGATCAAGCCCTGTATCGATATGCTGGCCGTTCACTTCCTCCTGCAAGCAAATGCGGATATGCTCATTTTTGCGTTTCGCGGTTTTCGCCGCTTCCTCCGCCTCCGTACGCTGCGTTGTCGTCATTGCCTTTACCTCCTGCAAATATTCTATCCGTCCATCATAACATACGCTGTGAGTACATGTTAAATTGATTGTAAAAATCATTAATATGAACTTTACATCAAAATTATTGTTAAAAGATATTTTTGGTTTAAAATAAAATCATAACCTGAAGGAGGCGCTTCATGATGCAAATCATTCACTTTAACGACTGGGAGCTGCTTGACGCTTATGCGGCTCAAACCATTATTAATAAAGTCCAAGAAAAGCCAAATGCGGTGCTAGGGCTCGCTACAGGCTCGACACCTCTAGGCATCTATGCCAAAATATAGAAGCATACCGCAGCAAGGAAGTCTCGTTCGCCCAGACGACTACCGTCAATTTGGACGAATATGTAGGCCTGCCTGCCGAGCATGAACAAAGCTATGCTTATTATATGAAGCAGCATTTATTTTCCCATATTGATATTGCAGACGATCATTATCATTTGCCTAATGGGCTGGCTGAAAATTTGGAAGCCGAATGCGACCGTTACGACCAGCTGCTGGAGCAGAACCCGATCGATATTCAGTTGCTTGGGCTCGGACATAACGGACATATCGGATTTAATGAGCCCGACACTAAGCTATCCGCGGGTACCCATGCCGTTCAGCTGAAGGCGGCTACGCTGGAAGCAAAT